>NZ_JBDPLT010000079.1:0-20900 GCF_039871775.1 Plantactinospora sp. B5E13 | reverse complement strand
TCCGCGCCCGCCCCGCCACCACCGCGTCCACCCGCCGGTCACCGACCAGACTGGACAGTTCAGCCCGCTGCTGCTGCGTCAACCCCACGAGCCAGAGTCAATCACCACGAAGTAACACCAAGCCACGTAAAAGATCTCAATTACGCGACAGTAGTGGCGGCGCGCCTTTCGTTGCTGGGTACCGGTGCGGCCTCGGCCGCTGGCCGCCATGATCGTCTGAACAAGCTCAAAGTCGTTGACGGTGACGAGCGGTGGATGCGCGATCGTGTCGGACCACACCCAGGAGTCCTTGTCGTTCCAGCGCATCCGGGTCTCGTAGCCGAGGGCGACGTCATTGACGTCAAGGAGTACCTCGTCTTTACGCTGCTTGTTCCATACCTGCCGGCCGGTGTAGCGGGGGTTGGACAGGATGTTCTTGACGGCGCTCTTGGCCCAGCCTTCGCCGGTGCGGTGGGGGTTGCGGGCGGGGTCGGCGGCGGATGGTGAGGGGACGCTGTCGCGGGTGAGCGCCTCGGCGATGGCGAAGTAGCCGTTGTTGGCGAGGTACATGGCGAAGATGCGCCGGACGACGGGGGCGGTGGTCGGGTCGGGTTCCAGCTTGTGTAGCCGGCGGCCGTCGGCGGCTTTGCCCGGGTTCGGGTGCGGTCCGGCGTCGGCGAGGCGGTACCCGTAGGACGGGCGTCCGCCGAGGAGGCGGCCTTCGATTTTTGGGCTCTCCCGGCATGAGTGTGGGGTCATCCTGGCCGAATCGCGGCTCTCTCGTAGGGCAGGGTGAGGGTGATCGGTCCGCAGGGGGCCCGTCCGTGACCGTGCGGACAGCCGGAAATGCGTTTCTCCGATTGCAGGCACTTCGTAGGATCTCCGGTGATCAAGGAGGATGACACAGTGGGCGATTTCCAGCAGTTCGTGACGGATGTGACTATACGTCTGTCCGCGATGTCCAAAGGCGAGTTGTACGTCGTCGGCGACGGTCTCGACCGGGACTCACTCTGGCTCACCTTTCTCGATTCCTTCCCCGCCGGCACCAATCTCCGGTTCCGCGAGCGGTCCGAGTACGACTGCTCGACCTGCCGCGGGTTCATCAAGAACTTCGGTAACGTCGTCGAGATCCACAACGGACAGGTCCGCTCCATCTGGTCCGGGGTATCTGCATCCGACCCGGTCTTTTCCGTCGTCGCCGCCGCAATGGACGAGTTCGTCGGTACGCTGCCGTTGTCCACCATTTTCCGGTCCACCGAGGCGCAGTACGGGACAAGGACGACCCGGACGCTGCGCGACGGCCAGGTCGAGGTGTGGCACCACCTGCACGGCCGGGTGGAGAAGCGGCATCGCATCAAAGACGTCGGCGCGGCACGGGGCACCTTCGACGCCGCGGTGCAGGTGTTCCAGCGTGGCCTGGCCGAGCTGACCCAGCACGCTCTGGACACCGTCGTCGACCTCATCGACGACAACGCCCTCTACCGCGGCACGGAGCATCGTCGGGCGGTGACCGAGTTCCGGTCACTGCAGAACCGGTGGACGAAGGCGACCAACGGACGGGCCTTCATTTTCGCCAACGCCATGAACCCGGCGGCCCGCTTCCGCAACACGGTGATCGGCACCCTCGTCCAGGATCTCTCCGCGGGCGTCGACCTGGAGCAGGCGGTCCGGTCGTTCGAGACGAAGGTGGCACCGCAGAATTACCAGCGCCCCACGGCGTTGATCACCCCGGCCATGGTCAAGGCTGCCATGAAGACCATCGACGAGTTGGGCATCGAGGAGTCGTTGCAGCGACGGTTCGCCCGGCTGTCCGACGTGTCGGTCACCAACGTGCTATGGGTCGACAACGACACACAGTCGCGGATGAAGGACGGCATCGAGGGGCTGCTCATGCAGGCGGCCACCATGAGGTCGGCAGGTGCGCGCCTTCGTGACGCGAAGCCGGAGGAGATTTCCGTGGTCACCTTCATGAAAGACATCCTGCCCGGCGCCGCGACCATCGACCTGTGGGTCGCCAACAGCCACGAACCGCACTTCGTCAGTCTCACCACCGGCCGGCACCCGGCCGCCCCGCGGCTGTTCACCTGGGACAACGATTTCGGCTGGTCCTACAACGGCAACGTCACCGACTCGATCAAGGACAAGGTCAAGCGGGCCGGCGGCAACGTCACCGGCAAGCTGCGGGTGAGCCTGTCCTGGTTTAACCACGACGACCTCGACCTGCACGTGTTCGAACCCAACGGCGACCACATCTGGTACAAGGACAAGCGCAACAAGCTGGACGTCGACATGAACGCGGGCGGGACGTTCTCGCGCGAGCCGGTGGAGAACGTCACCTGGACCGACAACGTCCCCGACGGCGAGTACCGGATCGAGGTGAACCAGTTCAACAAGCGGGAAAGCACCGAGGTCGGCTTCGTCATCGAGACCGAGAGCAACGGAAAAATCGAGCATTACAGTCACGAGCGGGCGGTCGGCCACAAGGAAACCGTCGACGTGGGCCGGATGACGGTCGCCGACGAGGTAATCACCGCTTTCCGGCCGGGTAAGGACATGCAGCCGGGCAGCGCAGGCAAGGACCTCTGGGGAATCACCACCGAACAGTTCGTGCCGGTGTCCACCATCATGTACTCGCCGAACTACTTCGACGACGGCGAGGTCGGCAACCGCCACTACTTCTTCATCCTCAAAGGATGCGTGAACGACCAGCCGACCCGGGGAATCTACAACGAGTTCCTCCGCGGCGACCTGCAACCGCACCGCAAGGTGTTCGAGGTACTCGGCGATCGCACCAAGTGCGAGCCGTCCCCGGATCAGCTGTCCGGCCTCGGCTTCAGCTCCACGGTCCGCAGCTCTGTGGTCGCCAAGGTGACCATGACGGACGGACGGCGCCACCTCATCAGTATCCAGTTCTGATTTCCTACCCAGAAAATCGAAGAGAGGCCATCGTGACCATTTTTGAAGAGGCCACGCGGGAAAAATTCCGCTACCCGTCGACCAAGGGACTGCTGACCACGGAACAGCTGTGGGAGCTTCCGCTGACCGCCAAGTCCGGCTTCAGCCTCGATGACGTGGCCAAGGCGGTCAACGCCGAACTCAAGGCCATCGACACCGAGTCGTTCGTGGCCACCGAGACCAATCCGGCCAAGGCAACCTTGGAGACCAAGTTGGAGGTCGTCAAGCACGTCATCGCCATCCGCCTCGCGGAGGACCAGGCGGCGAAGGCAGCGGCAGCCAAGAAACTGGAGAAGGAAAAGCTGCTGGCAGTCCTGGGCCGCAAGCAGGACGCGGCCCTGGAGAACCTGACCGAGGCAGAGCTGCTGGCCCGAATCAACAACCTGTAGCCCGCCGACAATCAGCGTCTGCCAGCAGGCCCGCACATCGCCGAGAAGTAAGGTCGGCAGGCAAGACTTGCGCGACCAAGCCGGCGCTCAACGGCCACTTCTCGGCGAACTCGCATCGGTACGACAGCGGGCGTGACGCCCTCTCATCGGCTATGAGCGCGCACCACATCGGGTCGTGGAGGCGCGTCCGGCTGAGGAGGCTCGCACGCGGAGACGGGTCCCGAACACCTGGCTCGGGACCCGTCAAGTTCTGCTGATCTTCAGCCAAGTGAGATAGCGCCGACAAGGTGTCCCACATTGGGCATCGGTTCGTGTCCATCTTGGACACATAATTACCCCACGAAGCTCATTCGCAGTTGCTGCGGATGAGCTTCTTCGGTTTCCAGCGCCTGCTCGTCGGCAGGTTCGATGTTCCAGCTGATGCCGTTGGTCGCAATCACGAGCCGGTCGTGACGACGGCGCCGGGCAAGGTCTTCCGGAGTCGAACCCCCACGGCCGAGGGCGGCCTGCGGATCGGTGAGTTTGGCGAGGGCGTGGTCTTCCCGGACGTAGAGGTTCTTGGGTCGGGCGGCGTCCACGCTTCGGGCGCTGCTGCGGCCCGTGCCGGCAGCGGTAGCCCGGCCGGTCGTGCACCCAATGCGCGTCCATGCGGCGACGGCAGACGTCGCAACGCAGGAGTCCGGCGAACAGATAGGTGCGGGTACTGCCGTCCTCGACGGGGCGGGCGGCGCGGATCGCTTGCACGGCGACGAGGTCCTGTTCGCTGACGAGCGCCTCGTGCACGACGTGTTCGGAGATCACCCAGTCCTGGGCGGGGTTCCAACGCAGGATCGCGGCTACAGACTGGACAGTCCAGGCGTCGCCCTAGCGGTGCCGGTTGCGTTCTCGGTCGGCGCCGGACGGGCAGGGTACGTGGCTGTCGTTGAGCTGTCGGGCGATCCCGGCAAGGCTCCGCCCAGCCAGGCGCTGGGCGGACATCCACCGCACGTGTGGCGCGGTGTCCGGTTCGGGCTCGAGCTTGTGCAGGCGACGGCCCCATTCGGCGTGTACGCCGTTGGGATGGGGGCCGGCATCGACGAGCCGATACTCGTACGGCGGGCGGCCACCCAGGTACCGGCCTTGCTGACCGGCTTGTGCACGCATCGCCGCAAGCAGCCGAAACCGGGCCCGCAGCACCTCACGCTTCGACTGCGCCCCGAGCAGTCGTATTGCCGCCAGGTGGGCCGGATCGTCGAAGTCGACCGGCCCGTCGAGCTCGGGCAGCCACAGTCGCACCCGGTGCCGCTGGAAGACGGGCATCATCTGGGTCAGCTGATCGGCGAAGAAGGCGCGCTCGTACTCGCCGACCGGTGACGCGAGGGAGGCCGCAACGGAGTCGGCCATTCCGATGAATGGGATGGCGAACGTGTCGAGGTCCTTGAGGTCGAGTGAGGTGAACGGCGATGCCCTGTCCAGATCCTGGTGCTTGCCGCGCAACTCCTCGACCCTCTTGTCCAGCGACCGCGATTGCATTGCGGGCAGGAAGACGGATCTGAACAAGCCTTCGAGCGCCTTGATGATGGTCTCGTCACCAACCTCCATGGCCAACTCCGCGCCGGGAGCGTTTTGATGTGCTGGCCGGCTCGCTTGACGACTGCTGAGACCTTTCTGCTGTACGTGCTTTCACGCCCTTCTGGATGTCCTGGATGGCCTGGCCGGAGATGAACGGCATCCACCCTGCGAACCAGCCGGACAGGGCGAGGGTGCCGAGGACGATCGCGAGGTTGCGCCTCTTGGCACGAGCACGCCGCCGGGAACCGGAAACTCGGGCAGCAGGTGCCGGCCGATCATCGAGGTGTGCGCGAGTGAGGCAGCGCCGTTATGAGTTTGCACAGTCCCGACTCCAGCGACCAACGGTTTCACCACCCTCGACGCGCGAGAGACGCCGGACCGTCCTGGACGGGTGTACGTCTTCGTAGCGCAGCGGGGCTACCAGCGGGCGGATGTGACCGTGCCCGCGTACTCGCCGAGCAGATCGGCGTACATACCAACGTCCATGGTGTCGTAGTGGCAGCGTTCGACGATTCGGTTCAGCCGCTCGGCGATCTCGTCCGGGTCAAGGTCGAGGCGTTCGCACAGGTCACGGTGTACGCCCACGAGCGGCTCAGTGATCTCCTCCGGTTCGGTACGGGTGATGTGGTAGGCGTCGCGGAGGTGTCCGGATAGTTCGTCCCAGACGAGGATGGCCTCCTCGACCAGTTCAAGCGCAGTAGAGGTCGCGGGGCGGGCGCACAGGATCTCGACCTCGGCAGCCAAGCGGTGACCAGCGGCCTCCACATCAGAAATCTGCCACCTGTTACCGGTGGTCGTCTTCGACGCGTCCCGGACAGCAGCGCGGAAGTCGGCGAGACCGGACTCGTCGGCGCCGTTGAGCATGCCGGCCTCGCCCAGCAACAGGGTGGCGAACAGGCGGTCCCGAACCGCGTGCCCCGCCACCAGGTCCGCCAACTGGCGGGGCGAGAGGCGCTGCACCGCCTCAAGGTACTGGGCGCGTTCGGGCTCCGCGGGGACGGCGCCGGGTGGGGTTGCGGCGCCGGAGAAGGCGACGCCCGCGGTGAACGCGGTCAACGCTGTCGCGACCGCGTGTGCGCAAAGTTCATCCCCGATGATCCCGCAGTCGCAATCGCCGGTAAACACCCCGTCAACGATGCCCACCCACGGCTGGAAGGCGGCGCTGCGGTCGCGTATCACCGCCTGAAAACCGCCACCGGCCGGCTCCAACTCACCAACGCTGTCGTCGGTCAGCAGCCGTGCCGCAGCCTCACCCACGGCCGTCGGGATCGAATCACGAAACGCCTCAACATCGATGCGGACCGCCACGGGCGTTACCCTACCGGTCCGGTTATAGCCGAGCGGCGTCGAGCTTGGCTAGGAACGTCGGGCGACGCTTGTGTTCTGCGCGTAACGCTCGCAGGTAGGCGTCGAACTGGGCGGCCCCGCTGGTGGCCGTGTACGCCTCGCGTAGGCTGCGCAGCAGCGTGATCGCCTTGTCGTAGCGGCGTTTGTCGTACGAGTCCCGCAGTTGGGCGTCGATGAGCGCCCGATAGGGTTCCCGCACCTCGGCCGGGTGGGTCCGTCGCCGTAACTCCAGCAGCTCGACGCGTTGCCGGGCGGGCAACTCGTCCAGGCGCGTCAGCCCGGTGTGCCACGCCTCGTCGTCACGACCGGCCAGCACCAGCGCGTCGATCAGATCGGGCAGGTAACCCTCCTGCCGTGCGGCGCGGTCACGTACCACCGCCAACGCCCACTCGGTGTGCGCGGCATCCCGGTCGGTCTCGGCCACCGTCGCCAGCAGCGACCGGAAGTTGTCGATCGCCGGCCGGCCATCGAACGCCGCCCGGCGTTCGGCCACCGCCGCCCCAGGTTCACCAGTCTCGATCAGCAGCCGTACCAGCAGGTCGCGTAGCTTCACCGACTGGTAGCCGGACGGATACTCAACAAGCCCGCGTCGGGCCCAGTTGATCGCCTCGGCGAGCCGGTGCGCCTGCGCCAGTACCCGTACGATCCGCCCGTACTGGTCGGCGCTGACCAGGTGCTCCGCCAGTACCCGCACGTGGCGGTCCACGTCGCCGGAGACCTCGGCCAACTGCTCCCGCAGGTACCGCACCGCCCACTGCTGATGCCAGTTGTCGGGGTCGGCCGCGGCGGCACGCTCGTCGACCAACCGTGTCATCTCGGTCAGGCCCTTCGCCCCCAACGCCGGTGCCCACTCGCGCAGCACCACGTCCGGCCAGCCGGGGCCATCGCACACCAGCTTCACCAGCCACCGTGCCAGCCCAGCGGGCCGAGGCGGTGCGGCCTGGCACGCCCGGGCGTACACCTCCATCAGGTTCGCCAGGTCGTTGCCGAGCACCCCGGAGGAACTGTCCATGTACATCAGGGCGCTCGTCATCCGGTCGACCGCCTTGCGCAGCACGGGCACCGCGACCGCCGCCTCACCCGCGTCGATCAGTCTCTGGCAGCGGTCCGCGACCTCACGGGCGGCCCGGGAGTAGGCATCCCGGCCCGCGTACGGGTCACGGCGACGATCCCGTCGCAACCGGTCCACCAGCACTGCCAGCTCGTTCATATCCTTCGCCCTCACCGCTACATCACAGCAGAACACGCACGACAACTCGGGCAAGCCAAGCGGCATGACGCGGGGCCGCGCTGCCACCGCGACGCACGCTCACCAACCCCTCCGCCGGCACCCGGCGAAGCCGGCGCGGGTCCGCGACTCCCCCGCCGGCCGCTTCAGCGTCGCCCTAACCGCTCGTTCCCGCACCCGCCTGTCGCCGTGCATGCTCGCCACCGCGACAGCGACCGGTCCGGCCGGTCCCGAGGCGAGCCGGGCGGCCAACCGCGTGAAACCCGGTGAGCCTCCCAACCGCCCCCAGTCGCCTCGTCCACCACCACAAGGGCAGCCAGCCGAGATTCCGGATACCCCCGGTCGCCCGCAGCCCCGACGGTCTCGGTTGAGCCACGTCACCCACATGAGTGCCCCCGCCCTCGATCACAGCGCAGCGCCATCATCATGGCGACATGGCTCCCGCCTGGTAGTCGCTTGCCACGAGATCCTCATGGCAAGCGACACCTGGTCGCTCCGGCCCCGGCGGCGTTGCCAGGACCTCGTGTCACCTCTGCATGCGATGATGCGACCACAATGGCCGAGGTAGGCTGGCCATCAGCCCAGCGGGATAGCGCCGGAAAGCCGTGGGCCCCCCCTTGGGAATCGGTTCGTGCCGATCTCGGACACAAACCGGATCCAACGATGCGTGGCAGGATCTACATCCACCCGCGCCGTTTTTGCGTACGGGTCACAGGTCAGACGCAGCCCGAGGCTGCGGTACACCTCCATCTTGTGTTCAGGTCCGGTCCCCGGTCCAGGCCGCTTCGAGGATCGCGGTCAGGCTGGCGGTGTCGGTCGGGCCTGGATGGTTCTGGATCAAGCGGGTGACGCCACTGGCCATCTCCGCGAAGCGCGGGAGGTCGGCGCGTGCCACGCCGATGTCCGCCAAGGTGGGAGGGATGCCGATGTCGGCAAGGAGCCCGTCGAGCCAGGTGAGGAACGTATCTGCGGCCTCGGCATCCGAGGCGTCGGTCACGTCGAGCCCGCACACCCTGGCGAGGATGGCCAACCGGTCGCCGATGGCATCCCTGGCCGCGTCCAGCGCGTAGGGCAGTAGCAGCCCGACGCCCAGGCCGTGCGGCGTGTGCGTGGCCGCGCCGATGGGGTACTGGAGAGCGTGCGGGGCCGCGTTGCCCGCGTGGGAGAATGCGAGCCCGGCGAGCATGGAGCCGTAGGACATGTCCGCGCGCGCGTCCGTGTCGCCTCCGTCCCTGACAGCACGACGCAGGCTACGGGCGATCCGCTCCGCGGCGAGCAGCGCGTAGTGGTCGGTGATCGGGTTGCGGCCGAGGAAGACCTGCTCCACCGGGTCGCGCGGTCCGTGGGGCCGGGGTCGCGCGGTGTAGCTCTCCACCGCGTGACAGAACGCGTCGATGCCGGAGTGGGCCGTGACGGTCGCAGGGCAGGTGTAGGTGAGCTCGGGGTCGACGATGGCGAAGTCGGGCACGATGTGGACGCTGGAGACCCCCACCTTCAGCTCGCGGTCCGGGTCGGTCAACACCGAGACGGGTGTGAGCTCGGAGCCGGTGCCTGACGTCGTCGGGACCGCGACGAGAGGAATCGTCGGCCCCGGCACCTTCGACTCGCCGTAGAAGTCGCGCGGCGTCCCACCGTGGCGCCGGATGACGCCGACGATCTTGGCGAGGTCGATCACCGAGCCGCCCCCGATGGCGAGGATCACGTTGGCGTCCACCTCGGCGGCGACCGAGACGGCCAGGGCGACATCGGCGAGTGGCACGTCCGGAGTCGCGCCGGAAAACACCTCGACGACCTCGACCTTTTCCCGCACGGCGGCCACGATCTCGGCCACGCCCGGCTGCCTGAGAAGGACCTGGTCGGTCACGATGAGGACTCGCGAGCCACTCTCGGCCACCACTCGTGGGATGTTCTGCGCGACCCCTTCGCCCACTATCAGCTGGCGTGGTCCGCGGACGGTCTCAAGCATGTCAGTGCCCTTCCGGAACGTCGGCGGCGATGTGCTGGGGGGAAGTCCAGGTCAGCTGCGAGACCGGAACGGCGTCGGCAAGGTTGGCCGCCCGGGTGGCGCAGGCGCGCGCCGGGCGCCAGGACCCGATCGCGCCCGGGCGCCCTCGGCTCCATCGCGATGAAGACATCGCCCGTGGTGGACGGATGGGTCGGGTCGAGGGCCCCGTGGACATCGTCGCCAAGGGCGGTACGAGTCCGGGTCGCGACCAGCGCCTCGACCATGAGCCCGAGGGCGCAGCCGTGGGGACCGGCGAGGGGGCTGATCGCCCCAAGCACCGCCGCGGCCGCGGCGCTCGTGCACACACCGGCGGAGTCGCCGGCGTCCCGGGTGCCAGCGGTTTCGTACCGGCCATGGCCCGGCTCCCGTCCCCGCGCTGGAGGCCGGTCAGGTCATGCGTGCACAGGGCGCCGTGATCCTCGGCGGGTGCCCGGAGCAGCAGGCCGGTCATGGTAGGTCGATCGCGGCATAGGTGAGGTCGAGGTACTCAAGGATGCCCTCGTGCGACCCCTCCTTGCCGATCCCGGACTGCTTCACGCCGCCGAACGGAGCCGACGGGTCCGATATCAGACCGCGGTTGATGCCGATCATCCCCGTATCCAGCCCCTCGGTGAACCGGAGCGCCCGCTGGAGGTCACGGGTGAAGATGTATCCGACCAGGCCGTACTCGGTGTCGTTGGCCTTCGCCATCACCTCGTCGTCGGACGTGAACGAGAGGATCGGCGCCACCGGGCCGAAGATCTCCGCCTCCAGCATCCGCGCGTCTTCGGGCACGTCGACGAGGACCGTGGGCGGGTAGAAGTGGCCCGGCCCGTCCGGACGCTCGCCGCCCACCAAAACCCGGGCGCCGCGATCGACCGCGTCGGCGACGAGCTCGTCGAGCTTGGTGACCGAGGCCTCGTCGATCAACGCCCCGACGTCCACGCCCTCGTCGAGACCATGGCCCACGGAAAGCGCGCCCATCCGCGCGGCGAAGCGCGCCGTGAACTCCTCGCGCACCGACTCCTCGACGTAGATCCGGTTGGCCGCGATGCAGGACTCCCCGATGTTGCGCATCTTGGCCACCATGGCACCGTCGAGCGCGACGTCCAGGTCAGCGTCGGCACACACGATCAAGGCCGCGTTGCCGCCCAGTTCCATGGAGGTGCGCAGCACGTTGTCCGCGGCCTGTCGGAGCAGCACGCGCCCGACCTCGGTCGACCCGGTGAACGAAAGCTTGCGGGTCCGACTGTCGGCCAGCAGTGCCGAGACCACCTCGCCGGCACGCTTCGTGGTCACCACGTTGACAACGCCCGGGGGAACGCCGACCTCCTCCATGATGCGGGCCAGGAACAGCATGGTGAGAGGCGTCTGGGCCGCTGGCTTGGTGATCGTCGTGCAGCCGGCAGCCAACGCAGGCGCGATCTTGCGGGCACCCATGGCCAACGGAAAGTTCCAGGGCGTCACGAAGACGCACGGTCCGACCGGCTTCGGCACGGTGAGGATGCGATATCCACCTGCGGGAGCGCTGCTGTAGCGCCCCTCGACGCGCACCGCCTCCTCGGCGAACCAACGGAAGAACTCGGCGCCGTAGGCCACCTCTCCCCGAGCCTCGGCGAGCGGCTTGCCCATCTCGAGCGTTATCAACCGGGCGACCTCCTCGGATCGCTCGGTCAGTGCCCGGTACGTCGCGGTCAACAACTCTGACCGTTTCCGCGGCGGGGTCGCCGCCCACCCCGCCATTGCCTTGCTCGCCACCTCCAGGGCGGCGAGCCCGTCAACGACGTCGGCGTCCGCCACCTCGGCGATGGTCTTGCCGGTGGCCGGGTCCTCGATAGCGAAGGTGGCTCCGCTTGCGGCATCGCGCCAGGCGTCGCCGATCCGGAGCCGCCGGTGCTCGGGAGCCAGGACGTTCATCGGGTCACTCATCGCGTCGCCTCCTGTGATCCTCTTGGTGATGTCGGCGCGCCGCAGCGATCGCGCTGTGCGCGGAGACGGACGGGTCACCCGCCCTCGCCGGGAGCGAGGTTGCCGAGCGGGTCGAATGTGGCCTTGCACCTGTCCGCAGGGCGACGCCCAGCGCCACCGATCGCCGTCTCGGGCCACGGCCGTCGCGGCGCACCGTCAGGCCGTGCTCACTGGTGACGGTCCACCGAGGCTCGATCGCCAGGTGCGGGCGCATGCTGCCGTCGCCGCCCGGCGCCGTTACCGCCCCGCCTCGGACAGCGACAGCCCGGTGCCCGCATCGAACAGGTACGCACGGTCCAGGTCGACCGTGACAACCAGCCGCTCGCCCGGCGTACCGGTGACGGTGGGTCGTGCCTTGACCTTGAGGATCTCCGTCCCCACTCGGACGTCGACCACCGTTCGGTCACCGAGCGGCTCAAGCCCGTAGAGCTCCCCCGACAACGACGCGTCCCCACGCTGCTCGACGGACAGGTCCTCCGCGCGCAGGCCCAGCAGCAGCGCACGACCCTCCTCAGCCGTGGTCCAGCGGGGCCGCGGCAGCATCCAGCCTTCCGCACCGACCAGACGGTCTCCCTCGGCGTGGCAGGCGAGCAGGCTGATCGGCGGGCTCCCGACGAATCCTGCGACCCACTGGTTGGCGGGACGCTCGTACACCTCGGTCGGCGTCCCGACCTGTTGCACCTTCCCCTCCTTGAGGACCGCGATCTGGTCGGCCATGGACAGGGCCTCGACCTGGTCGTTGGTCACGTAGACGAAGGTCGCTCCGAGGCTGCGGTGGATGCGGGTGAGCTCGGTGCGCATCTCGACGCGGAGTTTGAGGTCGAGGTTCGTCAGCGGCTCGTCCATGAGGAACGCGCGCGGGCGGCGGACCAGCGCCCGGGCCAGGGCGACACGTTGCATCTCACCGCCCGACAACTGTGCGGGACGACGCCGCAGCAGGCGTTCGATGTGCAGCAGGCTCGACATCTGCTCGACGGCAGCGGCGATCTCGCTCGACGAACAGCGGCGTGCCCGCAGCGGCGAAGCGATGTTCTCGTACACCGTGTGGCGCGGGTAGAGGGCGTAGTTCTGGAAGACCATGGCCAGGTCCCGGGCGGCCGGGGCGTCACCGGTCGCGTCTCTCCCGTCCAGATGCACCGACCCGGCGTCAAGCTTCTCGAGGCCGGCGATCGCTCGCAGGGTCGTCGTCTTGCCTGCTCCGGAGGGCCCGAGCACGACGAAGAACGAGCCGTCCGGTACATCAAGTGTCACCCCGTCCAGGGCCTGGACTTTGCCGAAGGACTTGCACAGCCCGCGCACTGCCACGGTTCCCATCAGGCCACCAGCTCTTCCGTGCTCGCGTCGTAGACCACCGGGGTTCCGCCGGTGTGCCGCAGCCCGACCGGTGCGTCAGCGGCGAACCGGACTGTCGGTGGCATCCGAACCCGTACGTCGCGTTGGCCGCCGTGGTCAACCACGTAGATGATTTCGTCGCCCAGCCACTCCGCCGAGACCACGCGGGCCGGGACCGAACGTTCCGCCCCTGGTTCTGTGACATCCAGCGCCTCCGGCCGGACGCCTGCGACCAGGCGACGGTCGCGCGGCAGGCCTGGCGGTGGCGTGAGGACCAGTCCGCCCTGACTACGCAGCTTCCCGTCGGCCACCTCCACCTCGATCAGGTTCATCGGCGGGGAGCCGATGAACGCGGCGCAGAAAAGACTCGCCGGACGGTCGTAGACCTCCAGCGGCGTACCGATCTGCTCGACGCGGCCCTTGTTGAGGATGGCGATCCGGTGACCGAGCGACATCGCCTCGACCTGGTCGTGGGTGACGTAGACCATCGTCGTCCCCAGCTCCCCCTGCAGGTGCTTGATTTCCGTGCGCATGTCCGCCCTCAGCTCCGCGTCCAGATTGGTGAGAGGTTCGTCCATGAGGAATGCGCGCGGTCGTCGTACCAGGGCCCGGGCAAGCGCGACGCGCTGCTGCTCCCCGCCGGACAGCTGGCGCGGTCGCCGGTTCAGGAGCGGACCGAGCCGCATCAGCCGGGCGGCCTCGTCGACCCGCGCGTGCACCTCCCGCTTGGGCAGTCCCTCGGCCCGCAGTGGGAAGGCCAGGTTGTCGCGGGTTCTCAGATGCGGGTAGAGGGCGTAGAACTGGAACACCATGGCGATGTCGCGCTCGGCGGGCGGCAGGTTGTTGACCAGCGTGTCGCCGATGCGGATGTCGCCCGTCGTCTGCCTCTCCAGGCCGGCTATGGCCCGCAGCGTGGTCGTCTTGCCGCAACCCGAGGGACCGAGCATCACGAACAGCTCGCCGTCGCCGATGGACAGGTCCACGTGATCGACTGCGACCGTCCCGTCCGGGTAGCGCTTGTGCAGGGCAGCCACCTCGATGCCCGCCATCAGCGTCGCACCGCCCCGAGCGTCACACCGGCGACGAGGTGCTTGCGCACCAGATAGGCGAAGACGAGCACCGGGAGGGCGAACACCACGGAGGCGGCGGCCACGAGACCCCAGTCCACGGTGGTGCCGCCGATGAGGCCGGCGATGGCGGGCGGCGCCGTCCGCACGTCGTCGCTGGAGGTGAGGAAGATGGCGAACACGAACTCGTTCCACGAGAAGATGAGTGAGAAGACGGCGGTCGCGGCGATGCCGGGCACGAGCAGGGGAAGGGTGTATCGCCAGAACGCCTGCAGACGGGTGTACCCGTCGAGCATGGCGGCATCCTCGTACTCCGCGGGCACCTCGTCGACGAACCCCTTCATCATCCAGATCGTGAACGGGACGTTGAACGCGGTGTAGATGAGGATCAGGCCGAGCTTGCTGTCGATGAGTCCGACCTGGCGGTACATGAGGAAGATCGGGATCACCACCACCACGGGCGGCATGAAGCGGGTGGACAGGATGAAGAACAGCTGGTCCTTTTTGGCCTTCACCGAGAAGCGTGCGTAGGCCCAGGCCGCCGGGACTCCCAGCACGGTGGCCAGCAGCGTGGAGACCCCGGCGACCACCAGGGAGTTGAGAAACGAGACGGACAGGGTCGAGCGACCGCCGCCGGAGGAAACGAACACGTCCCTGAAATGGTCCATGGTGACGTCGAAGTCGAAAAACTTGGCCGGGATGGCGTAGACGTCCCGGTTCTCCTTGATGGATGTCTCGATCATCCACAGCGCCGGGAAGAGCATCACGACGGCCAGCACGGTCAGCAGCGCGATCTCCAGCACGGAGCGGCCCCGGCCGCCAAGGCGGCGCGCGGGAGGCGTGTGACCCCGGGCAGGACCCGGGGACACGGCCTCGTCGACGGAGACGGCCATCAGCCCTCCTTGAGCTTGTTCAGGTAGCGCAGGTAGAGCTGCGTGAGGATGATGACGACGAGGACCATGAGGATTCCGTACGCCGAGGCGGTTCCGGTGTTGAAGCCCAGGAACGCGACCTTGTAGACGTGGAACGACAACGTCTCGGTGGAGACACCCGGACCTCCGCTCGTGAGGATGTAGACGAGGTCGAACAGCCGGAAGGCCTCGATGGCCCTGAACAACACGGCAATGAGGAGCAGCGGCCACACCAGCGGAAGAGTGATGGTGCGGAACCGGAACCACTCGGACGCCCGGTCGATCGAGGCGGCCTCGTACAGGTACTTGGGAACCGCGGTAAGGCCCGCGAGTGCGATGAGCATGATGAACGGCGTCCATTGCCAGGTGTCGACCACGATCAGCGAAAACAACGCCGTCCGCTGCCGGGTGAGCCACTCCACCTGCCCCAGTCCGAGCGAGCCGAGCAAGCTGTTGATCACGCCGAACTGCGCGTCGAGCATGAATCGCCAGAACAGCCCGACCACGACCGGCGACAGCATCATCGGAATCAGGAACAGAGTGGTCAGCAGTCCTCGCCCGTGCGTGCGCCGTGAGATCAGGTAGGCGATGCCGAAACCGAGCACGGTCTGCAGGAGGACCGCGCCGACCACGTAGATCAACGTCGTCAAGGCCCTCAGGTGGACCTGTTCCGACGCCAGGATGGCGGTGTAGTTCCCGAACCCGACGAAATGGGCGGGGCCCCCGCGGGTGGCCGAGTAGTCGGTGAAAGACAGGTACAACGCCCACAGCAACGGGAACACCGACATCGCGAGCAACAGCAGCATCGCGGGGGAGATGAAGGCCACGGCGAGCCAGCGGTCGCCCAGCCGGCGGGACCGACCCGCCGCAGGTGGCGTCTGCGACGCCACCTGCCCGGGGTGGTCGGTCGTCAGGGGGTCACTCACAGTCCGCCGCCGCCCTTGCGGCTGCTGGAGTCGAGTACGCGCTGCTGCTCCCGGGCGATCTCGTCGAGCGCGTCCTTCGGATTCTTCGCGCCGTTGAGAGCCGCGTTCACGTTGGTGTTCTCGATGTCGACGAGGCGCGCGTACTCTGGCACGTTCCACATGTCCCGCATCCGCGGGACGGAGTCGGTGTAGACCTGGTTGAACGGCGCGGCGTTGAGGAACTCGGGCGAGGACAGGGCGTCCGTACGCGATGGCACGCCACCGGCCGCGGCCCACTTCTTCTGGACGTCAGCCCGCTCGAACCACTTCATGAAGTTCAGGGCCTCCGCCTGGTTGGCCATGGAGGAGTAGGCCGACACGTGCATTCCCATGCCGCCGAGCGGGACCAGGTTCGTCTTCTGGCTCGGCAGGGTGGCAAAACCGAGCTTGTCGAGAATCTGCTCCCGGGTGGTGCCGAGCGTCGACTGCTTCGGATCGAGCAGGCCGCCGCTCGCGGCGATCCAGTTGAACGCGATGCACGCCTTGCCCTGGGCGACCGCCGCGTTCACCTCGTCGATGAACCAGTTGCCGGAGCCCCTGGCGGTCAGCGGCTTCATCCTGTTGACCAGGACGTCCATCGCCTCCTGGCCCGCAGCGTCGTTGAGGACGCCCTCGATCTTGCGCGTCTTGGGGTCCCAGAGGTTGCCGCCGTAGACGCCGTTGACCGTGTTGTAGGTCACGGCCGCGGCGTCGGAGCCGTTGGCCTGGTGGAAAGCCAGCCCACTGACGCCAGGGTTGTCCGCCTGGCACTTCTCGGCGACCGAGATCATCTGGTCCCAGGTCTGCGGTGGCTGGTCGCCGATCAGGTCCTTGCGGTAGATCATCGTCCAGGTATCGCCGAGCAGCGGCAGTCCGTACAGGCTGGCGTTCTCGTCGCGCTTGCCGGTCTCCGCCTGCGGGAACTGGCCGTACGCCGCCAGAAGGTACGGGTTGTAGGCCGTGACGTCGATGTTGCTCTTGACGAAGTCGGTGATGTCGAGGATGTTGCCGTTCGTCACGGCCTCGCCGATGTGTTGCGAGTCCAGGATCGCGATGTCGAAGTCGGTCTTGCGCGCGGCGAACTGGGTGAACATCGCGTCGTGCCAGTTCGCGTTCGGTACGGTGTTGACCTTGATGGTCGCGTTCGGCCGTTCTTTCTTGTACTCCGTGTTCGCGAAGGCTTCCAGTGCGTGGGCGGGGGGCCAGTCGAACCAGATGAAGCTGAGGGTCAGCGGGTCCGTGGTGAGCTCCGGGATGATCGCCGGCGCCTTCGGGGCGCTCGCCGTCCCGCCGTCGTCCTGGCCATCGCCGCACGCCGCCAGGGTCGTGGCCAACACCAGCATGGCGGCCGTCGCCAGCCGCACCTTTCGACCGGGAACGGGCGATCGTCCTGTTCGCTTCGGGTACCGCATCTTCTGGCCTGCTTTCTGGTTGGGGACTTCTAGAGCCTCGCCATGTGCCTCGCCGAGCAGTTGCTGGGTTGTTCAGGCGTGGTGCCGTGCTGCCGCGGGGGTCGACCCGCGGACCGGCCTCACGAGTACGTCGCGATGTACCGGGTCTTCGTGCCGTCGAGGAGTCCTTCGGTCCAACTGCGGCCCGGTGACGAACCGAGCATCACGTCGCGCACGCTCAGGGGAGCTCCAGGTGATCGAAGTGGAACGATGGCGGGCGGTTCCGCGACGGTGCAGGATGGCGGGCATCCGACACTTTTCCTATACGATCCAGTTGGGGCGTCAGCATGTCGCAGCGTGGTGACGGATGTCAACAGGTTCCCGAAGACGCAAGGAAGGACCTCACGCCACGATGGACGACGAAGCGATGATCGCGCGGGGCCGCAGGGCCGTGACGGGCGGGACGCCGGCGGGACGATCCGGCGGCCGGCTTGCCGACGAGGTGTACGACACGCTGCTCGGACAGCTGATGTCGCTACGGATCGAGCCGGGCTCCCGCGTCACGATCGACGTCCTGGCGCGAGAGCTGGGGGTCTCGCAGACGCCGATCCGAGACGCCCTGAACCGCATGGAGGCCGAAGGCCTGGTCGTGCGCGTGCCCCATGCCGGCTACCGCATTCCCCCGCAGATCACCCGGAACCGATTCGAGGACATGCTCGAGGTCCGCCTGCTCCTCGAGCCGGCAGCGGCGCGCAGATCCGCCGAACGCGCATCCTCCGAGCAGGTGGCCGGGCTGCGACGAATGCTGGAGGAGATGGCGGAACTGGAGGGGGGCAACGGGCCCATGGCGTACGGCGGCTTCGGGCTGCGCGACGCCGCCTTCCACGATCTCGTCGCGCTGAGCGCGGAGAACCAGGTCATCCGGGAAGCGCTCGCCCGCCTGCACAGCCACGTGCACCTCTTCAGGCTGCATCACGACACCCAGGTCAGACACCTGGCAATGGCCGAACACGAGGACGTCGTGGCCGCGATCGCCGCCCGCGACCCCGACGCCGCCGCCTACGCGATGCGTCGGCACATCCTGCGGTCCGGCGAGCGTTTCCGACGATTGTTCGACGAGGCCAAGGACGCGGACGGCGTGGCGGTAGAGGCTTGACGGCCGGGCAGGGCCCGGGGAATGCTAACCCAACCGGATCGGATCGGATTGGATCTTTCTCACCCGCCCCCCAGATGCGAGGAGAAGCAGGTGCCCCGAGCACTGCTCCTGACCGGCGACGCCGCCGAGGAACTCGACACCATGTATCCCTACTATCGCGTGCAGGAGGGCGGCTGGGACGTTGACGTCTCGTCACGGACGTTGCGTGACGTACAACTGGTCATCCACGAGTTCGACCCCAACTCCGACGCCTACGTGGAGAAGAACGGCCGAAAGCTGCCGGTCGACGTGCCCTGGTCCGAGGTCGACGTCGAGCGCTACGACGCCCTCATCATCCCCGGGGGACGTGCTCCCGAATGGATCCGGGTCGACGCCGACGTCAGGCGTATCACCGAGCACTTCTTCGCGCGCAACCTCCCCATCGCGCTGGTGTGCCACGGCGCGCAGGTACCAGCGGTGTACGGGCTGCTGAAGGGTCGAAGGACGGCGTGCTTCCCGCCCATCACCGGTGACATGGAGAACGCGGGCGCGACGGTCGTCGACGCTCCCGACGTGGTGGACGGCAACCTCGTCTCCTGCCGGGGGTGGCCCGACATGCCGCAGTTCGGCAGGGCGATGATGGAGGTCTTCTCGAAGTCCGTCAACCCCGCCTCGGCATGAGCACACCTGGCCCGCCCCAGTGACAGCACTTCGGACCGTCACAGTAGACGGCTCCCCCGTCCACGTCCTGGAGAGCGGCACCGGGCCCACGGTGCTGATGCTGCACGGCTCCGGACCCGGCACGACCGGGTCCGGCGCCTGGGCAACGACGGCGCAGGCGCTGGGCACGTCCTGGCGCCTGGTGGCTCCTGACCAGGCAGGCTTCGGCCGTACACCGGTCCCTCCGGGCTTCCGGGGTGGGCTCCGGCTGTGGACGGAGCAGGCCGCGGGCCTGATGGATGCTCTCGGTATCGAGGACTACGCCGTGGTGGGTCACTCGATGGGCGGTGCCGTGGCGCTGGCGTTGGCGGCCGCGCGCCCCCAGCAGGTCACCCGGGTCGTGGCGGTCTCGACGATGGGCGCCCCCGGGGCGCCGCTGTCCGCCGACCTCGACGCGATCTGGGCCGCCCCCGCCGACCCGCTCGGGGCACGAGACATGCTGAGTCGCCTCGTCCTCGACCAAACGCTCGTGACCGACGCGGCCGTCGATGCCCGTGCGGCCGCGATGCGAGCCGGGGCGGCCGCATTCGCGTCGTTGTTCCCTCCACCCAGGGCACGATGGGTCGACGAGCTCACCCTCTCGCCGCACACGCTGGCGGCGGTCCGCGCGCCCGTGCTACTCGTCCACGGCGCCGAGGACCGGGTCACCCCGCTCGGGACGGCAGCCCAGCCCCTGCTCGAACACCTGGCCGATGTCCGTCTGCACGTGCTCGGCCGATGCGGACACGTGCCGGCGATCGAGCACCCGCACGAGTTCAGGCAACTGTTGTCGTGCTTCCTCCGCCGGGACCGAGGTCACTGATCGCCGCGGCAGGTCCGTTCCCCACACCGCTCGTGGCCGGCCTGGTCATGCTCGCGGCGTTCGTGGTCTCCGGGACGGTACTGCTGCGCATGCACCGTGCAAGACGGCACGCGGCCCGCACGCAGGTGGCCGTCACGGCTGGGATGGCCACGCGGCTGTCCCCGCCCCGGCTGGTCACAACGCCGGTGGCCCCTTCGGCCCACCTGGCCGGCCGGCTCCGTACGGCCACGTCAGCCGCCGGACCACGCCGCCGTGGGCGCTCTGGCTGGAGATCGTGAACGGGCCAGGGCGGGCGCTGGTATCAGCGGATCCTCTGGGACCGCCGCCTCGTCGAGATGATGGCGGCCGGACCGGAGATCGCGGTCGAGCTGCGTCGTTGCCTCGGCTTCCGGCGAATGTACCTGGTGGACGTCCCCGGCGTGGGTCGTCTCTGGCCCGACGGACGCCCGCCCGCACCTCCGCGTTCACCCCCTTCGAACCCACCGCCGTCCGGCCGGGAGGATCCGTCACGCGCCTCGCCCTCGGCGTCGTTACGCCGGCCGGCGTTGACAAGAGCCACATCTTGCGGAGCGGCATCTCCCGAGGTGGCTGCGGCTCATGCGGGCCATGATCCCCGCGTGTCGTGGCGCAGTTGGACGACGGCCAAGCCATGATGTGCAGGACCCGGTTCATGCGCCCGTTGCCGGCGCGAAAGAGCCGGTGGCCGGAGTTGGATCGGGTGTTCCGCCCCCGTCTTCGCGGCCATCGCCGACGCCATCGCCGACCCGCCGGGCTACCCGGCCCGCCCCGTCCGAGGCGTGACCCGGGCAGTGCACCAACCCGGCGCGGTGAGCATCCGGCGAGTCCTGCGTTTGCACTGGCAACTGGTTGGTCGCAAAACGCCACACGGCGCTGCGGAGCCGTGAGTGCGGACACCACCGTCGACGATCCGGATCGGCGTCGTACATCTACGTACGTACTCGAACACCGAAAACCCTTCAGCAGCCGGCCCAGCCTCTGGTTCTCTGGCGCCTGCCACATCGCGTCCATTGAGGTGATCTCAGCAAGGATCCGGGGGCGGTTCGGGATGAACGGGCGTACCGTCCATAGCGGACAGCTTTTGATAAGGACGTGGAGCCATCGGTAGACAGGTTCTTGCGACGGAATCGGTCTCCGAGAGGGCTCCACGTGATCACCTATTCTGCCAGGCTCGACGTG
>NZ_JBDPLT010000078.1:0-22866 GCF_039871775.1 Plantactinospora sp. B5E13 | reverse complement strand
TGCTGTCGTCGATCTTCACGTACAGTGCGGTCAAGAGGGTGTCCAGGTCTTGCGTCACAACATGATCTTGGATGCCCTCTCCTCATGCCTGGACATCGACCCCTGACTTCGGAACTACTCGTCTAGGGCGTCCGACCGTGGCGGGGTCGGACGGGCGCCGCTGCCGGAACGGCCGGGCCCGCTCGACCCCGCCACCGCCCGGGCGGAGGTCGGGAACGTCCGGTGGTTCAGCCGGCGAGCGGAGTGTGCCCGGCCGGCACCACCTCGTCCGCGCGCGGCGGCGGGGGCGGAGTGCCGTCGCCGAACGGACGCCCGCCGAGCGCCTCCCGGCCGTGCGGCTCGAGCCAGCCGGCCAGGTCCGGCCCCACCGGTACGATCCCGGTCGGGTTGATGTCCCGGTGCACCTCGTAGTAGTGCCGCTTGATGTGGTCGAAGTCGATGGTGTCGCCGAACCCCGGAGTCTGGAACAGGTCCCGGGCGTACGCCCACAGCACCGGCATCTCGGTCAGCTTCTGCCGGTTGCACTTGAAGTGGCCGTGGTAGACGGGGTCGAACCGGACCAGCGTGGTGAAGAGCCGGACGTCCGCCTCGGTGATGGTGTCGCCGACCAGGTAACGCTGCCCCGACAGCCGGGCCGACAGCCAGTCCAGCCGGTCGAAGAGCCGGTGGTACGCCTTCGTGTACGCCTCCTGGCTGCCGGCGAAACCGCACCGGTAGACGCCGTTGTTCACGTCGGCGAAGACCACCTGGTTGACCTCGTCGATCTCGGTCCGGAGCTCCTCCGGGTAGAGGTCCGGCGCCCCCGGCCGGTGGTAGGCCCGCCACTCGCCGGAGAAGTCCAGGGTCATCTGCGCGTAGTCGTTCGTTACCACCTGCCCGGTCGGCACGTCGACGATCGCCGGCACGGTGATGCCCCGCTCGTAGCCGGGGAAGCGGGCGAAGAACGCCTCCTGCAGGCGTTCGATGCCGAGCACCGGGTCCCGGCCGCCCGGGTCCAGGTCGAACGTCCAGCTCCGGGCGTCGTGGGTCGGGCCGGCGACCGCCATCGACAGGACGTCCTCCAGACCGAGCAGTCGGCGGACGATGATCGTACGGTTCGCCCACGGGCAGGCCCGGCTCACCACCAGGCGGTACCGACCGGGCTCCACCGGGTAGCCGTCCCGACCGTCCGCCGTGATCCGGGTCGCGATGTAGCGCTGGTCGCGGGTGAACTCCCCGCCCGGGTTGACGTAGCTGCCGGTCTCTGCTGTCTCTGCCATACCGCCATCGTCGCGCAATCGGCGAGTCGACACGACAGCAGGCCGGAACCGGGGCCCCGCCCCGGTCCGCCGGCCGGCCGGCTGTCGACGACGCGTCCCGCCCCGGTCCGCGGGCCGGCTGCCGACGACGCGTTCAGTGGCGCATGAGCGCGTTGATCGTGCCGTAGTCCAGGGCGTCGGCGAGGGCCTGGTAGGTGCCGGTCCCGAACGCCTCCTCGGCGGCCCGCCGCGCCACCCCGTACGCCGCCTCGGCGACCGACGAGCCGAGGCTGACCCGGGCCACCCCGAGCGTCGCCAGCTCCGCCACCGCCGTGGCCCGGATCCGGTTCGCGGTCTCCTGCCTCTGGGAGGTCGTGGCGAGCGTACGGGTGCTGCGTGACACCGGTGACCACGCGATCCACCTGCCCTGGGCGAACCGGGTCCGCCCCCCGCTCATGGCCGCCGGCCTGATCGGCACCGGCTCTGTCGGCGACGGCTCCACCGGCACCCGTTCCGACGGCGGCCTGCTCTGGCAGCTCGTCCCCGGCCAGCCCGCGCTACCTGCCCGACTTTCTCACCCCGCCACCGCAGGGGCTGACCCCGGACCTCGGTAGTGAACTGACCGTGTTGCGGGCCACCCCGCCCGAGGTGCTCCGGGCCGACCTGGACCGCTACGACGCCGCGCCGCCCCCGGCGGTACGCGCCCTGCGCGCCGACCCGGTGGCGGGACTACGTCGACTCGCCGACGAGATCACCGCCTACTGGGAGATCGCGCTCGCTCCGGACTGGGCCCGGATCCGGCTGCTGCTCGAGGCCGAGGTGCAGCACCGGGCCCGTCGGCTGGCCACCGACGGCGCCGACGGGCTGCTCAACGACCTCCACCAACGGGTTCGCTGGGAGGGCGAGACGCTGTCGATCGCCCAACGCCACTGCACCACCGCCGACGTACCGGACGGCAGCGGGCTCGTCCTGGTCCCGTCCGGCCCTCGGTGCTCAGCGTGGCCCAGGGCACACCGCCACAGCTCGCGTACCCGGCCCGGGGGGTCGGCACGCTCTGGGAGGCGGGCGCCCGGACCTCCGACGCCCTCGGCGCGGTACTGGGCCGGGGGCGGGCCCGGCTGCTCGTGGAGATGCGGGCGCCGGTGTCGACCACGGAACTCGCCCGGCGTACCGGGATCTCGGCCGGCGGGGTGTCGCAGCACCTGGCCGTGCTGCGGGCCGCCGGGCTGGTGACGACCCAGCGGGACGGCCGGAAGGTGCTCAACCTCCGGACCACCGTCGCCGACGCCCTGCTCTCGGTCGCCGGCTGACCCGGCGCGGACCAGCCGTCCACTGTGTTCACTCCATAACGGACTTCCTGCGGGTCCGCGTCCGGATCTCTGGCGCCCGGATGACTTGATCATGAGTCGTCGCACCCACAAGATGATCAAGATTCGGCGTGGCCGGCCCCTGTCGCCGGGCCCGCCGATCCGGTGGCACCGGCATCCCGGGGCGCCGACGCCGGCGCCGCGAACCGATCGCGCGCCGCTGGAGTGGGAGGAACGTTGTCAGTACGACGATCACGTCGAGGACCGGTCCGGAGTGTGCTCCGGCCCGCGGTCGCCGTCGCGGCGGCCGTTGTCCTCGGCCTGACGGCCCAGCCGCCGGCCGCGCACGCGGCCCCGACCGGAGCCGATGTGGACAGCCAGGTGCTGCGGGAGCTCTCCGATGTGGGCCGCACCAGCTTCCTGGTCTACCTGAAGGAGCGGGCGGATCTGGACGTGGCGGCCGGGCTGGCCGACCGCGACGCCCGCGCCGTCGAGGTGCACCGGCGGCTCACCGGCACCGCCGAGCGCACCCAGCAGGGCCTGCGCGGTCTGCTCACCAGCGAGGGGGCGACCTACACCCCGTACTGGATCGCCAACATGATCCGGGTCGAGGGGGACCGGGCACTGCTCGACACCATCGCCGCCCGGGCCGACGTCGCCCGGATCGAGCCGGTACGGTCCTACCGGCTCGAGGAACCGCCACCGCGGCAGACCACCACCAGGGCCGCCGCGACCGGCGCCGAGTGGGGCGTCAAGAGCATCGAGGCACCCCGGGTCTGGGACGAGTTCGGTGACCGGGGCGAGGGCGTCGTCGTCGCCAACATCGACGGCGGGGTCCAGTACGACCACCCGGCGCTGGTCGGCTCCTACCGGGGCAACAACGGTGACGGCACCTTCAGCCACGACTACAACTGGTACGACCCGAGTGGCGTCTGCGGCCAGTTCGGGTTCGCCCCCTGCGACACCGGCGGCCACGGCACCCACACCATGGGCAGCATGGTCGGCGACGACGGCGCCGGCAACCAGATCGGCGTCGCCCCCGGCGCGACCTGGATGGCGGCCAAGGCCTGCGAGCGCGAGTGGTGCTCGGACTCCTCGCTGCTGCTGGCCGGCCAGTGGATGCTCGCCCCGACCGACCGCAACGGTCAGAACCCCCGACCCGACCTGCGGCCGGACATCGTGAACAACTCGTGGGGCGGCGGCCAGGGCGCACTGTGGTACCGGGAGACCGTCGACGCCTGGCGGGCCGCCGGCATCTTCCCGGTCTTCTCCGCCGGCAACTCCGGCCCGGCCTGCAACACCGCGAACTCGCCGGGTGACTACCCCGAGTCGTACGCGGTCGGCGGCTACAACTCGGCCAACCAGGTCTACCAGCAGTCCAGCCGGGGCAGCTCGGCGGTGGACGGCGGGATCAAGCCGAACATCTCCGCGCCCGGCGAGGACGTCCGGTCCAGCTGGCCCGGCAACGGGTACGCGACGATCAGCGGCACCTCGATGGCGGCCCCGCACGTCTCCGCGACGGTGGCACTGGTCTGGTCCGCCGCACCGAACCTGCGCCGGGACATCGCCGGCACCGAGAAGCTGCTCGGCGAGACCGCCACCGACGTGGACGCCACCGAGTGCGGCGGCACCGCCGCCAACAACAACGTCTTCGGCGAGGGACGGCTCAACGCGTACCAGGCGGTGCTCAGGGCGCCGCGTGGCGCGGTCGGCCGGGTCAGCGGCCGGGTCACCGACGCGGCGACCGGGGAACCGCTGCCCGGGGTGGAGGTGACCGCCGGCGACACCCGGACGGTGACCGGGACCGACGGCGGCTACACCCTGACCCTGCCGCTCGGCGGGCACACCGTGACCGCCACCGCGTACGGCTACACCAGCCGGAGCGTCGCGGTGACCCTGCCCGAGCGCGGCGCCGCCACCGCCGACCTCGCGCTGGCGCCGCAGCCGATGGTGACCGTCTCCGGCAAGGTCGTCGACGGCTCCGGACACGGCTGGCCGCTCTACGCCACCATCGAGGTCGCCGGCCGCCCCGGGGATCCGGTACGCAGCGACCCGCTCACCGGCAGGTACGCGTTCAGCGTGCCGGCCGACAGCACGTACACCGTGACCACCACGGCGAGCCGCGCCGGCTACCGCACGCTCACCAGCACGGTGAAGGTGACCGCCGAGGACCGGACCCTCAACCTCAGGGTCCCGGTCGACCACGGCTGCACCGCCGCCGGCTATTCCGGCGCCTACTCCACGCCGCTGTTCGGCACCGAGACCTTCGACGGCGCCGGCGCACCGGCCGGCTGGTCGGTGGTGAACCGGACGGCGCACCCGGGCTGGACCTTCGACGACCCCGGCCAGCGGGGCAACCAGACCGGCGGCACCGGGAACTTCGCCATCGTGGACAGCTTCGTCCAGGGGCTCGACGCCAGCCAGGACACCGACCTGGTCTCCCCGGTGTACGACCTCACCGACGTCCGGGCACCGTACCTGCGCTTCCACAGCGACCTGTACGCGACCGCGGGCGCCGACATGGGCGACGTCGACGTCAGCACCGACGGCGGCAGGACCTGGACGAACGTCTGGCACGGCGACGACTGGCGACGCGGCCCGGTGCAGGAACTGGTGCCGTTGGAGGCGGCCGCCGGCCGGGCGAAGGCGCAGCTGCGGTTCCGCTACAGTGCGACCTTCGGCTGGTGGTGGGCGGTGGACAACGTCGAGTTAGTCGACCGGGTCTGCACCCCGACCCAGGCCAGCCTGGTCGCCGGCTTCGTCACCGACCGCAACACCGGCGCCGGACTCACCGGGGTCACCGTGGCCAGCCCGGACGCCCCGACCGAGCAGGCGGTCACCGTGGCGACCCCGGACGACCCGAACATCACCGACGGGTTCTACTCGTTCGTCTCCAGCCTCACCGGAACACACCCGGTGCGGGCCGGCCTGCTGCCGTACCAGCCAGCGTCGAAGGACGTGACGCTCACCGCCGACCGGCTGACCAAGGCGAACCTGGCGCTCACCGCCGGCCGGATCACGGTCAGCCAGCACAGCGTCGAGGTGAACCAGCCGTACGGCAGCACCCGGAGCACCACGCTGACGGTGAAGAACACCGGCAGTGCCCCGGCCACCGTCGAAACCCTGGAACGGGCCGGCCGTACCGAACTGCTCGCCCGACACGGGGCACCGCTGGCGGACCGGAAGGTCACCGGCGTGAAGAGCTGGACCGGGTTCGGCGGCGGGGCCGGCGCCCCGGCGCCGTCGGTCGGCACGACCGCCACCGACGAGCTGGCCTGGACCCGGATCGCCAACGCCCCGGCGCAGGTCTACGACAACGCCGCCGTCACCATCGGCGGCAAGGTCTACTCGGTCGGCGGCGGCGCCGGCAGCGGCATGGAACGGTCGACCTGGGTCTACGACCCGGCGACCAACATCTGGTCCAGCCTGGCGCAGATGCCCCGGGGCCGGAGCAAGCCGTCGGCCGCCGTGGTGGACGGCAAGCTCTACGTGCTCGGCGGCTGGTCCACCGAGGGCGTGCCGGTGCCGACGGTGGACGTCTTCGACCCGGCGCAGGGCAGCTGGAGCACGATCGTCGGGCTGAGCAACCCGGCACCCCGGGCCGCCGCCGGCACGGCGGTGGTCGACGGCCGGATCGTCATGGTCGGCGGCTGTGCCGACGGTCAGTGCACCCCGAGCGACGACGTGGTCGTCTTCGACCCAGCCAGCCGGACTTTCCACACCGGCGCCGACTACCCGACGGGTGTGTCGTACCTGGCCTGCGGTGGCATCGGTGGCACCGTCTACTGCGCCGGCGGGGTCGCCGACCGGACCTACCGGAGCACCTACGGGTACGACCCGACCAGCGAGGTCTGGACCCCGCTGCCGGACCTGCCGTTGGAACTGTGGGGGGCGCAGACCGCCGTCGCCGGCGACCTGTTGATCCTGGCCGGCGGCATGACGGCCGGCAACACCGTGGTCACCAACCGGACCGTCGGTTACGACCCGGTCGCCCGGGCCTGGCGGGACCTGCCGAACGTGGGGGTCCCCGCCTACCGGGGCGCCATGACATGCGGGGTGTTCAAGATCGGTGGCGGTACCGACGTGGTCACCGCCGAGGCGGAGCGGCTGACCGGCCTCGGTGACTGCGACACGGCCGGCCTCTCCTGGCTGGACACCACCCCGACCAGCTTCACCCTGGCTCCGGGCGCGTCGAAGACCGTCACGGTCACCCTGACCGCGACCCCGGCGGCCGGCATCAGCCAGCCCGGCAGCTACCGGGGCGAGTTCGGGTTCACCTCGGACAGCCCGTACGCCACGCCGGCGGTCACGGTGAAGGTCGGTGTGGCACCGCCGGAGGACTGGGGCAAGATCCAGGGCACGGTCACCGGACGGAGCTGCTCCGGGCAGCTCCTGCCGCTGCCGGCCGGGGTCCGACTCAACCTCACCGGCAAGGGCAACGGCGGCACCGGCTACCCGGCCCAGGCGGACGGCCAGGGCCGCTACGCCTACTGGGTGCCGGCCGGGACGTACCAGGTGGTGGTCAGCCGGGACGGTTGGACCCCGCTGGTCAGGCGGCAGACGGTCAGCGCCGGCTTCACGCTGACGTACGACGTCACGCTCGAGCCGTCCTCGCCCTGCGCGGCCCGGCTGGGCGGAATCTGACCGGCCCACCCGACTCCGCCCCGGTCCTGACGGCGCGCTGTTGACCGTCGGGACCGGCCCACCGGTGGCCGTCGGACCCACTGCGGGTCCGGCGGCCACCGCCGTCGGAAGTCTCGGCCGGTGGAGCCGGTCAGTATCGGGCGAAGGAGCGCATCGGCATCCGGGGCCCGAACCGGGGCGCGTGCAGCCCGCCCGCCTCCAGCAGCAGGCAGACCCGACCCCGGTGCCCCCGGTACGGCGCCAACAGCTCCAGCATCCGGCGGTCGTCGCCGCGTACCTCACCGGCCAGCGCCCAGGCGACCGTGTTCGGAATGTGGTAGTCGCCCACGCTGACCGCGTCCGGATCACCGAAGACGGTCCGGACGACCTCGGCCGCCGTCCACGGGCCGATCCCGGGAATCGCGGTCAGTCGACGGGTCGCCTCGGCCGGATCGAGGCAGCGTTCCAACCGGTCCGCCTCGGCCGCCGCCCGGCGCAGTGTGTCGGCGCGCCGCTGCTCCACCCCGAACGGGTGGAAGACCCAGTACGGCGCGGCGGCGATCGCCGCCGGATCCGGCGGGGTCCAGAGTCCGGGCACCGGGCCGGGCGCCGGCGCGCCGAAGTGTCGGACCGTCGCCGCGTACGCCCGGTACGCCTCCTTGCCGGTGACCTTCTGCTCCAGGATCGCCCGCAGCAGCCGGGGGAAGAGCCGGCCGGTGGTCGGCAGCCGGAGTCCCCGGTGACTGCGGGCCAGCCGGTCCAGCACCGGGTGCTCGGCGACGAGCTCGGCGAAACCGGTCAGGTCGTCGCGGAGCCCGGCGACGGCGTCGGCCCGGTCGACGACCCAGTCCGCTCCCGGCCCGTACCCCTCGGCGACCAGGTCGGCACCGACCCGGCGCAGGCCGAGTGTGCCCGGCCCGGTCGGGGTACGGGTGGCCCACCAGAAGGCCCCGTGGACGAACCGGGCACACGGGTCGTGCACCCCGGCCCCCATCGCCAGGAGCCGCAGCGACGCGGCGAACTGGTAGCCGGCTGGTGGTCGCAGTACCCGGTCCGCCGTCGCCGCTGTCCCGTCCACCCGGACACTCTGCCACGCCGAGCTGCGGAAACAGAACGGCGCCCGAACGCGACACCGTTCCGGCGCCGTTCGGACGGGAGTTGGTCAGATCACCGGACGGTGATCCGGACCACGTCGAACGCCGGGACCTGGTTGGCCCGGGCCATCATCGGCACCCGGTGCGAGCCGTCACCGGCCCAGACCGCGCACTGCGCCACACCACGCTCGGTCAGACCCGGCACGGTCACCGTCACGGTGTCCGGGTCGACACCGCCGCGGCCGTCCTCGGTCGCCACGAAGAACGCCGGGACCGGCGCCGGGTCGGGCGCGTTGCGGGTGCTGGTCAGCATCCGGCAGGCGGAGTGGAAGTGGCCCCGGACGATGCCCTCGTCGGTCAGGAAGGAGCTCTCCAGGTAGTAGCCGCCCCGCCCGGCCGGCAGGAACCGGTCCCGGACCAGGTTGCGGGTGCTGACCCGGAGGGTGAACTGCTGGTTGCGGCGGACCGACTGCGGCGCGGCGGTGATCAGCAGCGACGGGTTGGCCTCCGGCGCGGCGACCTCACCGAACGCGGTGCCGACACACCGCTCGCCGTTCTGGAAGCCGTCGTGCGGCTGCAGCTGGCTGCCGGAGCAGTTGTTGCCGAGCGGCTCGAGCGGCGCCGCCGGGTCGGCCGGCGTGCTGCTGGAGGGGGAGGTGCCGGGGCTGGGCGTGCAGTTGGCGTTGCCCGGGTTGCCGCCCCGGCCGCGCTGGCCGATCGGGGCACCACCCTGCTGCCCGTCGCCGGGGTGCTGGGTGGCGCCGTGGTCGTGGTACGACCGGGTGGCCGGACTGGCTGCCGTACCCGGGTTGCTGGCCGCGGCCGAAGGGTCGGCGGCGGGTGCCTCCGCGCCAGCGTCGGCTCCGGCGGCCGGGCTCGCGGGTGCGGTGGTCGTGGTCGGGCACGGTTTGGCCTTGGGCGGGCGACCCCAGGTGCCCGCGTTGGAGACCTGGGTGACCGCGACGATGGCGCCGAACACGCCCAGCGTGGCCAGCACGGCGATCAGGCGCTTGTTGCGGGGTGGACGGTTCGAGCGCCGCCGTGAGGAGCGGACGGGGGTGTTCTTCACGTGGTGCCACCTCTTTCTGCAGAGGGTTCGGTGAGCGCGGTCGGTTCAGCCGGACCTGGCGGGACACCGACGGCCAGGGAAACCGCCGGTCTCGGAGTGTGGAGCGTGGCGCTGGCCGGGACGGCAACGCGGATCCGTACGCCGACGGGTACGTCGGGGGGTGCGTACGGACCGGTGCCCCGGCGGCCGGCGCACCGGTCGGCCGGTCGGGGGGAGTGCCGGGGACGATCGTGGTCGCCTCGTGGCAACCGGTGGATCGTCACCATCTCCCTGCCTTCCGAATAATCGATCGGTAACGCTGCGAAAAACCTACGGAATACGTCGCGGGAGAGTCAAACCGAGATAGCCCAGATAGGAATTATTTAGGGTCCACTTAAAAGGAATTTATGTTTTGGGACGGCCCGGGTCGACGAGGTCGGGGCGGGACGGCCCGGACCTGCGGCGACGCCGCCGGCGTCATGTCCGGGGCGACGCTGTCGGCCGGGTGCCGCGCCCCGGACCGGGCCGGCGGCCGGCCGCGCCCACCGCGGCAACGACCGGCCGCCGGGGCTGAGGGAGCGGCTTGGCTGGTTGGCTCTCCCGGTCGGCGGCATCGATCGACGTGGTGACCGTCGGTGATCCGATTCGTACCGTCCGTTCGCTTCGTCGGACCGCTCCTGCCGCCGGTCATGGCGCGGATCGGTTGGTGGGAGGCGCTGTTCTCGACGAGGTGGCGACCGGGCTGGCCGGCGATCCACCTCGTCCGTCCACACCGGAGCGCCGTCGGGCGCCCGGCTGACCGGCCGTGGCGGTGGTCCGGGTGCGGTCGCGCCCGGGGTGGCCCGGGGGTGCGCCCGGGTCGACGGAGGTGGATCCGCGGGTGGTGGCGCCGGCCGGCACCTCAGGAGGCGGAACGGTGCCGCTGTGTGCCGGCGGTGTCACGTGGTCCCTCCGCTCGCTCGGTTGTCGGCGGGTACGTGTCGCGGTACTCTGCCGGATCACCGGATTCACCGTGGACAATCTCACGGCGAATGGTTGAACCGACTGACCGGCGGATACGTAATTGATTTGTCGGCGACGGGGCCGGGGCGGCGTTTCGCGAATGCCGAGTCAGGTGTCGTAGGCCGGTTTTCCGTGGACGAAATTATCCGTCGGGTGTCCGCCACGACACGGTACGTGAACCGGCGGGCTGCCGACCTCGGGTGTGCGCCCGCCTCGGTCAGCGCGGCCCGGCTCGGGTCAGAGCGACACCGTCACCAGCGGGGTGGCCTCTCCCCGGTCGTCGAGTTCCTCGACGCGGATCCCCTTGATGTCGGTCCGTTCGGTCGCGCTGGCGGCCTGGAGCAGCAGGGGCTGCTTCTGCGCCGCGGTGCCGTAGCCCGCGGGCGGCACCGACCAACTGGAGATGACCTCGGCCGGGCCGGACTCGGGGAGCAGCACCAGTCGGCAGACCCGTGGGCCGGAGATCCCGCTGAGCGCGAAGAAGACCCGGGTGCCGAAGGGTCGTGACTCGACGACGAAGTCGGCGTGCACCCCGGAGGTCTGGTCGGTGGTGCCGAACCGTTCGCCGTCCGGCGAGCCGGGACGACCACTCGGCCACGGATCGGCCGGCGTGCCCGGGGGCTGGGCGGTGATGTCCGGGCCGGCGGACCGGGAGCCGGCGAGGAATCCCAGCCCGGTCAACATCGCCACCAGGACGATCCCGGCGGCCAGGGTGTAGAGCCGTCGGCTGCGGGCCCGCCGCCGGTCCTCGCCGACCGCCGCCAGCACCCGCTCGAAATGCGGGCTCTCCGGGGTGTACTCCTCCACCGTCGCCAGGTCCTGGCCGTCGACGTCGCCGAGCAGTTCCACCACCGGCAGCAGTGACTCCAGTTCCGCGGCGCAGGTGTCGCACCCGGCCAGGTGCTCCTCGAACCGGGTGCTGTCCCGGTCGTCCAGCACCCCGAGCGCGTACGACGCGACGTCCCGGTGCGCCTCGCCGGTCACCCGGTCACCCCCCGTTCCTGTAAGGCGGAACGCAGCGCGCGGAGCGCGTAGTAGACCCGGGACTTGGCGGTCCCGAGCGGCAGCCCCAACTCGGCCGCGGCCTCCGGCACGGTACGCCCCTGGAAGTACGTCGCCACCAGCACCTCCCGGTGCGGCTGACTGAGCGTACGCAGGGCGTCGGTCACCGTCATCGTCCGAAGTACCCGGTCGGTGGCGTCCGATTCGGAGAACGCGTCCAGGTCGCGGTCGTACGTCTCGGCCGGCCGGGCCTGCTCGCTGCGGTGGTCGTCGATGACGATCCGCCGTGCGACGGTGACCAGCCAGGGACGCACCGACTGCCCGTTGGCGCCGAGCCGGTCGGCGTTGCGCCAGGCCCGGAGCAGGGTCTCCTGTACCACGTCCTCGGCCCGTTGCCGGTCGCCACCGGTCAACCGCAGCACGAACATCAGGAGTGGCTTGGCGTGTTCCTCGTACAGCAACCGGACGAGCTCTTCGGAATGTCGGGTATTCGCCGGTTCTGCGTGGTGGCGGCCGGCAGCCGGTCGCGACGTCACCGGCTCATCATTCCGGTCCACGGGCCGCGCGTCGAGACCTTTGCGGTACCGAATTGACCGGCGATGCGCGGTCGAGCACATTCGCCCCGGCATGACCAGGTCACCGCGCCAGCCGCCGGCTACCGCCTGCATCGCACCCCTACCTCCGCGTCGGACGTGTCGGCTCCACCGTCGGCCCCACCGGGCCCACGGTGGGGCCGACCCTGCATACGGATTTCGACCCGGCTCGGATCAACGGCCGCCCCGCGAACTTCGCGGACCCCGTCGGCCAACCCGTCGTGGGGCTCAGCGGGCGACGTGGAAGGTGCCCGGTGCGGTTCAGCGGGCGACGTGAAAGGTGCCGGGCGGTGGTGGCATCGACGGTTGCGCCCCGCTGTCCCCGACCGCCCGGGCCCCGGCCGTGAACCGCTCCAACTCCGCACCGTGCAGCACCCGGCCGGGAAACCAGTCCCCGGCGGCCCGCCGGGTCAGGTCGGCCACCGGCAGTGCGGTCCGGGCGGCGATGAGGACCAGGTTGCCGTACCGCCGGCCGCGCAGCACCGCCGAGTCGGCGATCACGCAGACCTCCGGTAGCACCGTCCGCACCGTGGCGACCTGGGCCCGGGCGTGCCGCAGCGGCGACCCGTCCGCGATGTTCACCAGGTAGCTGCCGTCCGGTCGCAGCACCCGGGCCGCCTCGGCGGCGAACTCCACCGAGGTCAGGTGCGCCGGCGTCCGGGCGCCGGCGAAGACGTCCGCCACGATCAGGTCGTACGCCGCGTCCGGCGCCGAGGCGAGCACCGCGCGGGCGTCACCCACCCGGACCCGCAACCGGGGATCGGCCGGCCAGGGCAGTTCCCGGCGGACCAACTCCACAAGCGCCCCGTCCACCTCCACCACCCGCTGGGTGGACCCCGGCCGGGTCGCCGCCACGTACCGGGGCAGGGTCAACGCGCCGCCGCCGAGGTGCAGCACCCGCAGCGGCTCCCCGGCCGGCGCGGCGAGGTCGATCATGATCGCCATCCGGCGGACGTACTCGAACTCCAGGTGGGTCGGGTCGGTCAGGTCGACGTGCGACTGCGGTGCCCCGTCGACCAGCAGGGTGTACGAGTGCGGCCGGTCCGGGTCGGGGGAGACCTCCGCCAGCCCGCTCTCCACCCGCGCCGCCACCAGGTCCGTACGCCGCCTCCGTCCCACCGCCCCAGTCTAGGGAAGGGGTCCTCCACACCTGCTCGGGTACAGGAAGGGCACACCTAACGGCGGTGGCTGCTCAACGTCAGCGCGCGGTGCAGCAGCCGACCGTCGCCGAGCCGGGCCCGCAGCCGGCGCTCCAGGCCGGCGATCGGGATCAGGTTCTGCGGCGCGCGCGGGTCCTTGTACGCGGTGGAGGCGAACCGGGGCAGCGTGACCAGCGACAGGTCGGCGAGTTCGATCGCCTTCCGCTCGTCGAGGTCGGCCGAGCACTCCACCCGGACGATTCCGGCCCACGGCCCGCGCGCCGAACCCGGCAGCCGCAGATACCACGAGTAGCCGCCCCACGCCGTGCCGAGCCGGAAGACCGGGGACCGTTCCCGGGCCCGCAGCCCGGTCACCACCGCGCTCAGCCGGGCGTCCAGGTACTGGCTGTGCTGCGTCTTGATGTAGCCGATGGTCCGGGGAAGCTGCCGCCGGTTGCGCAGCGGACCGTCCACCACCAGCAGGTCACCGTCGTCGCGGACCGCGCCGGAGACCTTCACCTCGAGCGCGGTCAACGGGCCCTGGACCGCCGCCGGCAGTTTGCTCAACTCGCCACTGCCGCCGAGCCGGTGTACGGCGTACCGGATCTGCCCGGCGAGCACGTCCCCGGCCGACGGGCTGGCGGTGAACAGCCCCCGCTCGACCTCGGCGCCGGCCAGTTCCGCCGCGCCCCGGCGCAGGTCGCACCGGACCACCCCGGCGGCGTACGAGGCGGCCACCCCCGGGTACGACCCACCGTCCGGTTCCTCGATCCAGAGGCTGGCGTCGATCCGACGTACCCCGTCCACCAGCAGGACGACGTCCGGCGCCTCGACCCCGTCCGGTGCGGGTACCGCCCGCCACTCCTCCGGCGGCAGTTCCACCCCGGCGTCGACCTGGGCGCTGCTCGGCGCCGCCGGGCCGCCGGCCGCCTCGAACGACGCCCCGTACGCCGGATCCCAGGCGTCGACGTAGAGCCGGGGCCGGTCGGTCCGGGGTTCCGGCGCCGCGCCGGCCGCGTTCACCGGCCGACCCGTTCCACGTGGGCGCCCCGGGCGTCCTTGCGGACCTCGAACCGGACCGGGATCCGTTCGGCGAGCGCCGGCACGTGGGTGACCACGCCGACCATCCGGTCGCCCCGGGCGGCGAGGTTCTCCAGGGTGGCGGCGACGGTGTCCAGGGTCGCCGCGTCGAGGGTGCCGAAGCCCTCGTCGAGCACGATCGACTCCAGGCTGGCGGTGGTGGTCGACATGCCCGCGAGCTGCTCGGACAGGGCCAGCGCCAGCGCCAGCGAGGCCTGGAACGTCTCGCCGCCGCTCAGCGTCCGGACGTTGCGGCGCAGCCCGGCGTCGTGGTGGTCGACGACGAAGAACTCACCCTTGTCGTGCCCGAGGTCGTACTGCCCGCCGGTGAGGTCCCGCAGGATCCGGGAGGCGCCGTCGACCAGCAGGTCGAGCGCCTCGGCGAGCAGCCAGCGTTCGAAGTTGTTCGCCCGCAGGTGCCCGGCGAGGGTCCGGGCGACCTGGCTCTCCCGCTCGTGTCCGGCGCGCTGTTCGGTCAGCTCCCGGGCCTGTTCGCGGCGTTCCTCCAGCCGGCGGTGCTCCGCCTCGGCCCGTTCCACCGCGACCGCCGCCAGCCGTACCGGGTCGTGGTCGCCGGCCGGCGCGTCCAGGCCGGCGGCGGTGAACAGCGCACCGATCCGGGCCAGCACCGCCTCGGCGTCGGCGTGGGCGGCGTCGACCGCCCCGACCGCGGCGGCCCGGCCGGCCCGGCGTTCGTCGGCGGCCCCGGCCGCCCAGTCGCAGAGCCCGGTCCAGGCGGCGGTGACGTCGTCCCGGTCGGCGGCCGGCGGGCCGAACCGGGCGACCGCGTCCCGGACGGTGTCGAAGGCCCGCCAGGCACCCCGCAACCGTTCCTCGGCGGCCTCGACGCCGGCCCGGGCCCGCCGGGCCGTCTCCCGGGCGGCCCGGACCGCGCCGCCGGCGGTCTCCAGGTCCCGGCGCAACCCGGCGATGCCGTCGAGTTCCCGGCGCAGTGTCTCCGGGCCGGGTGAGTCGGCGAGGGCTCCGTCGAGGTCGGCGAGCCGGGCGGTGAGCTGCTCGTGCCGGGCCCGGGCCGCGTCCAGCGTCCGTTCCAGCTCGCGGGCGGCCCGGTCCCGGTCGGTGACCTGCCGGTTGGCGGCGTCGGCGGCGGCCCGGGCGGACTTTCCGGCCGCCTCGGCCGCCGGCACCGCCGAGCCGGCCGGCAGCGCCGGCACCTCGGTCACCGGCTGGGTACAGACCGGGCAGGGCGCGCCGGCGTGCAGGTGGGCGCGGAGCGCGGCGGCCCGGTCGGCGGTCTGTGCCTCCTGGTACGCCGCCCGGGCCGCCTCCAGTTCCTGGTCGGCCCGTTCGGCGGCGGCCCGGGCCGCGGTCACCGCCGTCACCGCCGCCCGGTGCGCGTCGTCGGCCTCGGTCACCGTCTCGGCCAGCGTCGCCGCCTCGACGGCGACCCGGTCCCGTTCGGTGTGCGCCTGCAGCCGCAGCCGCAGCGCCGCCGGATCACCGGCGGCGGCGAGCGCACCGCGCAGCTTCTCCTCGCGCTCCTCGGCGACCGCCACCGCGGCGGTCGCCGCGGCCGCCGCGGCCCGGGCCGCCGCGACCCCCGCGGCGCCCGTGGCCAGGTCGGCCGGGGGCCGGACCCGGGTCAGTTCGGCGAGTTCGGCGTCGAGCGTGGCGAGCGCCTGCTCGGCGGCACCGGCGGCGGTCCGGGCCCGGAGTAGTTCGGGTACCGCCGCGTCGACCCCGGCCGCGAGGTCGCGGAGCTGGTCGACCCGGGCCGAGACGGCGGCCAGCGCCTCGTCGTCGATCCCGGTGAGCCCGCCGAGGACCCGGTCGACGGCGGCGAGGGCGGCCTCGGCCTTTCCGGCCCGGGCGGTGGCCAGCTTCTGGACCTCCTCGTAGACGCCGAGCCCGAGCAGGTTGACCAGGATCTGCTGCCGGGTCGCCGGTTTGGCGTGCAGGAAGTCGGCGAACTGTCCCTGCGGCAGCAGCACACAGCTGGTGAACTGCTCGTACGGCAGCCCGACCGCCTCCAGCACCGCCTCGTCCATCTCGGCCGGGGTGCCGGCGATCACCTCGCCGAGGTCGTCCGGGCTGAGCCCGGTGTCGAGCTTGGTGACGTCGAAGCCGGGCGGCATCAGCTGCAGTCCGGCGTTGCCGGTCTTCACCGTGCCGCGGCTGTCCCGCCGGACCACCCGGGTCGCCACGTACCGGGCGCCGGCCGACTCGAAGACCAGCCGGACCCGGGCCTCGGCGGCGGACGGGGCGAGCGCGTTCGCCAGGCCCCGGGCACCGCCCCAGCGTGGCACCGTGCCGTAGAGCGCGAAGCAGATCGCGTCGAGCACGCTGGACTTGCCGGCGCCGGTCGGACCGACCAGGGCGAAGAAGTCCGCGTCGGTGAAGTCGACGGTGGTGGCGTCCCGGAAGGCGGTGAAGCCGGCCAGGTCGAGCCGGAGCGGACGCACTATTTGGTCGCCTCCTCGTAGAGCTCGTCGAACAGCTCGCGGACGCCGTCGTCGGCGTGTCCCCGGCTGTCCAGGTAGTCGCCGAAGAGCTCCCGGGGCGAGCGTCCGGCGCGCTGGGCGGCCCGGGAGCCGCCCGGGGCCGGCAGCAGGTCGGGGTCGATCCGTACCTCCAGCGCCCGGGGGAGCAGCTCCTGCACCTGCTCGCGCAGCCCGGCCCGGGGGGCCTCCCGGACGTAGACCCGCAGCCAGGCCGTGGGGTCGTCCAGCTCCGCCAACTCGGCCAGGGTCCCGCGTACGGTGCGCAGCGGCGCCGAGCCGGTGATCGGCACCTCCCGTACCCGGGCCGCGCTGCTGGTGCTCACCTCGACCATCGTCACCGAGGGGATGTTCTCCTCCTCGCCGAAGTCGACCGCGAGCGGGCTGCCGCTGTACCGGATCGGGCAGGGGCCGAGCACCGGCTGGGCCCGGTGCAGGTGCCCGAGGGCGACGTAGTGGGCGCTGCCCGGAAAGACGGTCGACGGCACCGCGTAGTTGAGTACGGTGTGCGCCTCCCGCTCGCCGCCACCGGTCCGGGCCCCGGCCACGGTGAGGTGCGCGGTGACCAGGTGCACCCGGTCGGCCGAGTCGAAGCTCTCGGTGAGCCGGCCGAGCAGCCGCCCCACGTGGTCGGCGTACGTCTGCACCGCTTCGGCCGCGGTCAGTTCGTACATCTCGACGGCGCGGACCGCGTACCGCTGGGAGAGGAACGGCAGCGCGACCAGCCGCCACGGCTCCCCGGCGGCGGTGGCGCCGTCGATGACGTGCTCGGCCGGGTCGTCCCGTACGCCGCCGCGCAGCGCGATCCCGGCCGCCTCGGCCCACGGCCGCAGCGCGTCCAGCGCCGGACCGTTGTCGTGGTTGCCGCCGATCGCCACCACCTGGGCGCCGGTCCGGCGCAGCGCGGAGAGCGCCCGGGTGACCAGCCGGGTCGCCTCCGGGGTCGGCGCGGCGGTGTCGTAGAGGTCGCCGGCGACGATCACCAGGTCGGGTGACTCGGCCCGGGCGACCTCGACCAGCTGGGCGAGCGCGTCGCGCTGCTCACCGAGCCGGGACTGTCCCTTGAGGACCTTGCCGACGTGCCAGTCGGAGGTGTGCAGGATCTTCACACGCCGTCCCTGAGAAGGCTAGAAGGGGATGTCGTCGTCGGAGAGCGCCCCGTGACCGGAACCGACCACCGCGAACGGGTCGGCGGCCTGGGTGATCGAGCGCAGCGTGCCGGACGGGGTCGCCCCGGCCTCGGAGACCCGGGTCGCCCAGGCCGGGAACGGGAAGTCCAGGCAGAGCGGCACCGGGATGTCCGGCTGGTTGACGAACATCGTGCCGGGGCGGGCCAGCAGGGCGCGCTGGCGTTGGGCGGCCGGGAGGAAGCCGTACTCCGGGCGGGACGCCTCGGCCGGGTCGAGCCGGCCGACCACCCGGATCGCCGAGTTGGTCACGATCCGCCGCTCCACCTCGCTCGCGGTCTGCTGCGCGCCGATCAGGATCACCCCGAGCGAGCGGCCCCGCTCGGCGATGTCGAGCAGCACCTCCTTGATCGGCGACGAGCCCTCCCGGGGGGCGTACTTGTTGAGCTCGTCCAGGACGACAAAGAGCAACGGCTTGGCGGTGCCGGCCTTCTCCTTGCGCTCGAACTCGCTCTTCAGGGTCACACCGACCACAAAACGCTGCGCCCGGTCCGGCAGGTTGTGCAGGTCGACCACGGTGACCTGGGCGGACTCGGAGGTGTTGACCCGGTGCGGCCGGCGGGTGGCCAGGTCGCCGCGGATCAGCCGGGCCAGGTCCTTCTTGCTGCCGATCAACCGCCGGGCGAAGGCGTTGACCGTACCGGTGTTGATCGCGCTGCCGGCCCAGTCCGAGCGGGTCTCCTCGTCGGTGAGCCGCTCGACGACGAAGTCCACCAGGTCCGGGTACGAGTTCAGCCTGGTCCCGTCGATGCTCACCCCGCCGTCGGCGGGCTGGGCGTACCGGGCCAGGTGGGCGGCGACCGAGTGCACCACCATCGTGTACTGCTGGCGTTCGTCGTCGGCGTCGGCGAAGACGTACGGCAGGAGCCGGTCGGCACAGAACTCGGTGAGCGTCCAGTAGAAGCTGTCGACCCCGGTCAGTCGACTGCTCACGTCCGGGGTGCCGGAGGAGTCCCCGGCCCGGGGCGGCGCGTAGACCCGCACGTCCGGGAACGCCCCGGCGCTGAGCCCGAGCTTGGCGTACGTCGCGGTGGTGGCCGCGTCCAGCCGGCTGTTCGGGTGGTCCAGGAAGAGCAGGTCCTCGCCCTTGACGTTGAAGATCAACGCCTTGGCGTTGACCGCGTCGCCGCCGAGCACCCCGGAGCGGAAGACGGAGTAGAGCAGGAAGGTGGCGAAGCTGGTCTTGGTCGCCACCCCCGAGATGCCGGAAATCGAGACGTGCGCTCCGCGGGTGCCGTCCAGGAAGTCGGCGTTGAGGTAGACCGGTACGCCGTCCCGGCCGATCCCCATCGGCACCCGCCGCTCCATCCGGTCGAAGTGCAGTGCGGCGGACCGGGCGTCGCCCTCGGCCCGGAAGACCGGGGCACCGGGGGAGGGCGGGACGTAGAGTTCCGGGTCCACCCGGGTGGTGGTGATCTCGGCCGCCTCCTGCACCAGCGCCGGCAGCGTGCCGTCGGCGATGGCGAAGACGTCGGAGTCGAACTGCGCGCCCTCGTGTCGGGCCCGGACCTGGGTGACCACTCCCGCGATGGTGACCGGCTCGCGGTCCGGCAGTTCCCGCCGGGTCACCACCACGTCGTCGAGCTGCAGGTAGCTGCCGGGGGTGACCGCGGTCCAGAACTGCAGCGGGGTGGCGTCGGCGGTGCCGAGCACCCGACCGACCGCCGTCTCGGGCTCGGTTGGCGGGATGTCGGTCACCGCGGCGACCCGGTCAGGGTGGGAATCAGGTCAAGACACACGAGTCGCATCCTGCCTCACGGGTACGACAGTGCGCCACGCGACGCGGCGGCCGGGCCGTACCGGTCACACCGGCCGTCCCGGCGGTCACATCCGCCGGACCCCGACCGGGGGGCCGTACCGCCCCGTGCCGGAGGGGTCAGCTCTCGGACCGGGTGTACCGGAGCAACAGCGAGTTGTCGCCACCGGCGAGGACGTGCCGAAGCGCCATGCCCCGGGGCGGCGTGGTCGGGCCGGCGGTGATCCGACCGGCACCCGGGCCGGTGAGCAGCGGCGCCACCGTCAGGCAGATCTCGTCCACCAGGTCGGCGGCGGTGAGCGAACCGAACAGGTGCGGACCGCCCTCGCAGAGCAGATGTCGGTGGCCCCGGTCGCGCAGTTCGGCCAGTCCGGCGGCGAGGTCGACCCGCTCGTCGCCCCGGCGTACCAGGTCGGCGACGGTCTCGAGACCGGGCGGCGCGGTGGCCTGGGCGTGGGTCAGCACCACCGGTCGGACCGGTGCCTCGGCGAAGGCCGCCGATTCCGGGTCGAGGTTCAGCGTCCGGGAGACCACGACCAGGGTCGGGTACTCCGGCAGTCCCTGCTCCCGGCGCCAGGCCCGGCGGCGCTCGTCGAGCCGGAGTGCCCGGTACGCCTCGTGTCGCAGCGTGCCGGCGCCGACCAGCAGCGCGTCGCAGAGCATCCGGAGCACGCCGAAGACGCGCTTGTCCGGTCCGTTCGGGGGACCAGAGAGCCCGGCCGAGTGCCCCTCGAGTTCCACCGCGCCGTCGATGCTGGTCACGAAGTTCATCCGCAGGTGGGACGTGGTGGTGCGGGGGTAGAGCCCGGCCAGCGCCGGGTCGTCCAGCGGACCCGCGTCCGGCAGCGGCCAGAGGCGGGTGATCGCGACATTCTCCGTCATTCGCTGGCCGGACCAGTGACCGGAGGCGTCGGTCCGGGGGTACGGTGCTGGCAGTCGCACCAGTTGCGGCCCCGGCAGTTGTCGTGCCGTGCCTCCCGGCACGCTCGGCAGATCATGCCGGTAAGCCTATGCCGGGAGGTTCGGAGACGTGCCGCGACAGATCTTCCAGCTGAGGGTGACCCTGGCCGACGTCACGCCGGAGGTGTGGCGGCGGGTGCTGGTGCCGGGTGGCTACACCCTGGACCGGGTACACCGGGTGTTCCAGTCCGCGATGGGCTGGCAGAACTGTCACCTGCACTCGTTCGACATCAACGGCGTGCAGTACGGCGAGCCGGATCCGGACGAGGAACTCGCGTTCCGGGACGAACTGGAGACCCGGCTGGACGAGGTGGCGGCCAAGGGGGGCCGGTTCCGCTACACGTACGACTTCGGCGACTGGTGGGAGCACGACGTGACCGTCGAGGACGTCTTCGGCGCGGATCCCGAGGAGCGGTACCCGCGCTGCGCGGCCGGGGCCGGGGCGTGCCCGCCGGAGGACGTCGGGGGACCGTTCGGCTACCGGCGGTTCCTGGCCGCGTACGCCGACCCGGACCATCCGGAGTACGAGGCGATGCGGGGCTGGCTCGGTCGGCCGTTCGTGCCGACGGACTTCGACGTCGAGCGGGCGAGCACCCTGGTCCGCCGGTTCGGCTGACCCCCCGAACCCGTCCCGGATGGTGAGCGGGACCTGACCCGGGCCGGGGCCCCGGTCCGGTGACGGGTCGTGCCGTTCGTTACCTCGGGGATAACGTCCGCTTTGCGGGTGAGTGACCGTACGCCGTCGGTAACGAAATGGGAACGCTCCCACTGGCCCATTGACACTCCGGTAACCCGCCGGCAATCTCATGGGAGCGCTCCCGGCGGGTTGTGGCGCAAGCCACCTGGCACGTCGCGGCAGCGTCCAAAACCGAAACCCCACCGCACGGCTCCGCGGCGACAGCCTCGGAGCCGTCGGCGGGCGGAGATACCGAAAAGAACTGTGACACCCGGAACACCCGCTGCGACGCAGCACGGTCGGACACACAGCAACCACCACCACATCACGAGTCACCCACCTGAGAGGGGTCAGGGATGAGCGTCATCAGGCGCCGGCTCCGCACCGCCGCGGTCGCCGCGGTCGCCGCGAGCATGGCTCTCGGCAGCGCGGCCTGCAGCAAGAGCAACGACGGCGGCTCGACCGGCGAGGGCGGCCAGGTCAAGCTGGTCCTGCAGACCTTCAGCAACTTCGGCTACGACCAGGCCCTCAAGGACTTCGAGGCGGCCCACCCGAACATCAAGGTCGAGCACCAGCGGATGGGTGAGCTGCGCGACTTCCAGCCCAAGCTGGTGCAGTGGCTCGCCGCGGGCAGCGGTGCCGGTGACGTCGTCGGTCTCGAAGAGGGCGTGCTGCTGCAGTACGTGCAGAACCACGACAAGTTCGCCAACCTGCTCGAGCTGGGTGCCGCGGACCTGAAGAGCAACTGGCCGGAGTGGAAGTGGAACAACGCCCTCACCCCGGACGGCAAGAAGCTCATCGGTCTCGGCACCGACGTCGGCGGCCTGGCCATGTGCTACCGCAAGGACCTGTTCGAGCAGGCCAAGCTGCCGACCGAGCGGACCGAGGTCTCGCAGCGGATGAGCACCTGGCAGGACTACGTCGCGCTGGGCAAGGAGTTCAAGGCCAGCGGGGTCAAGGCCGCCTGGCTGGACAGCGCGACCAGCCTGATGCAGCCGTACATCATGCAGAACTCCGAGACCTTCTTCTTCGACAAGGAGAACAAGTTCATCGGTGACACCAACCCGGTGGTCAAGCAGGCCTGGGACCTGGGCCTGCAGATGGCCGCCGACGGGCTGACCGCCAAGGCGCAGCGTTGGAGCGCCGACTGGGACGCGGCGTTCAAGAACTCCGCCTTCGCCACCATCCCCTGCCCGTCCTGGATGACCGAGGGCATCATCGCCCAGAAGTCCGGCCCGGCCAACGCCGGCAAGTGGGACATCGCCACCATCCCGGGTGGCGGCGGCAACTGGGGTGGCTCGTACCTGGCGGTCCCGGCCCAGACCAAGCACCCCAAGGAGGCCTTCGAGCTGGCCAAGTACCTGACCAGCAAGGCCGGCCACCTGGCCGCGTTCGCCGAGGCGGCGGCGATGCCGTCCAGCATCCCGGCGCTCGAGGACCCGGCGTTCAAGGACAAGAAGAGCGAGTACTTCAGCAACGCTCCGATCGGTCAGATCTTCAGCGACAGCGTCAAGAACATGAAGCCGGTCTTCCTCGGTGCCAAGCACCAGCAGGTCTGGGAGACCATCGTCGAGCCGCAGATGCAGGCGGCGGAGCGCGGCCAGATCGCCTCGGCTGCCGCCTGGACCAAGGCGATGGACGAGGCCAAGAAGGCGGCCAGCTGAGTCGCCGGTGACCTGTCGGTCCGCGGGCGCCCCTTGCC
>NZ_JBDPLT010000077.1:0-24698 GCF_039871775.1 Plantactinospora sp. B5E13 | reverse complement strand
CACCCACTCTGGGCGGTCAGGCTTGATCCCGTCGTGGGCGATCCGGCCCCAACCCCGCCGTCCGCCAGCCAGGGGCGGTCAGGCTTGATCCCGTCGTGGGCGATCCGGCCCCAACCCCGGCGTCTCCCCGGGCCGGGCCGGATGCTGGTCCGGAACAACCTCCTCGGCGCGTTCGCTGAGCAGGTCGTGGACCCGCTGGATGTCGCGGGGCGCGGTACGGGAGGCGAGCCAGTACATGATGCCGGTGGGGATGAAGAACAGCTGGAACGCGGCCAGCCCGACGGCGAAGTTCAACGGCGGTGGGAAGGCCGAACGCAGCGCCTGGGCGGCCACCCCGATCAGCCCGTTGCCGACCGCCCGGCCGGCCCCGTTGACGAGGTTGCCGAGGCTGTAGACGGTGCCCCGGTGCTCGGGCGGATTGACGTCGGCGATCAGGGCGAACCAGTTCGGCGAGTTCGCCGAGGTCAGGCCCAGTGCGACCAGGGCGGTCAGCAGGCTGAACCCGACCGTCGGCTCGGTGAAAACACTGCCAAGTACGGCCAGCACCACGGTGCCCGCCGAGGCCCCGTCGGGCACGTCGATCCGGATCGGCACGAAGAAGAGGACGAGGTAGAACGGCACGGCGGCGAGCACACCGATCGCCGCGACCAGGGCCCGGCCCCGGGGCGTACGGCGTTGCACGGCGTCGCCGACCAGTCCGCCGACGATGGAGAGCACCCCGCCGAGCTGGAACAGTACGGCGAAGACGCTGCCGACGACGGTGGCGGTGGCGGTCGAGAAGCCCTGGTCCTCGGCCCGTTCCCGGAACAGTGCCGGTAGCCAGACCAGGGAGCCGAACGCCACCTGCGCGGTGAGCCCCTGCAGGATGAGCCACCGGTTGGTCCGGCGCGCCAGGATCGTCGGCAGGTCTGCCCGGCTGATCCGGTAGTCGTAGTCGCCGCCGGCGGCCAGCGCGCCGGACAGCTCCGGCTCGCTCTGGCCGCGCCGGATGTCGTAGGTCAGCAGGTAGGCCAGGGTCGCGGCCACCCCCACCGCGCTGAGCAGCAGGAACGGTCGACGCCAGTCCTGGGCGCCGAGGATGCCGCCGACCAGGGTGCCGGCCAGCGTGCCGACCCCCTGGGAGAGTCCCCAGAAGCTGAGCACCAGACCTCGGCGGCGCGGGGTGACCAGGTCGGTGACCACGGAGAAGCCGACCGAGCCGACCGCGCCCAGGCCGATCGCGGCCACCACCTGGGCGGAGAAGAACAGCGGGTACGCCGAGACGAGGCCGCTGCCGGCGGTGCCGGCGGCCCAGAGCAGGGTGCCGATCATGAGCAGCGGTTTACGGTTGCTCCGGTCTCCGACGTACGCCCAGCCGACCGCGGCGAGCGCGCTGACCAGGAAGCTGGCCGCGGTGACCAGCCCGACCGCCGCCCGTTCGACGCCCAGGTCGGGGGCGATGGAGTCGTACAGCGGCGGCACGAGCCCGATGGCGACGTTGTCCAGCGAGGCGAGCACGACAAACACCGTCACGCTGTAGAACCGGTGCACCGGTCCCCCACCGCGGGCGGACCGCGTACCACCGTTGCGCATGTCCGGCACCTAACCAGGATCAGGTAACGGCCGGGTGACGGTCGGTCCAGGGGTGCTTTCCGCGTTATCCGCAGACGAGGCGCGCCGGGAACGGTTGGCCGCGACAACGCCAAATCGTAGTGTGCACGCAACCCTCCGTGACGGCGCGGTCAGGAGTGGTGCACGGCCGGCTCGGATTCCTGGAGGAGCGCGATGGAACCGACACGAGCTCACGTCAGACAGCGGTCGGCCGAGCCGGCGGACCCGACCCGGTTGGCGGACCCGAGCGAGCCGGCCGTTCCACCCGAGGCCGATCCACCCGAGCCGGCCGGCGAACCGCGTGGCGACCGGCCCGACGGCGACACCGGGGGCGCCGGTGGCACGGAGGTGCTGCCCGACCTGGCGGAAGCCGACTGGATGTACCACGCCAACGCGCTGGCGGAGACGAGCTTCTGGGCGGTCGCCCGGAACCTGCCCCGACTCGTCCGGGAGGCCGTGGCCCTGGCCTGGCGGGTGAGCCCCGTCGACACCCTGGCCGCGATCGGGCTGAACATCGTCGCCGGAGTGATGATCACATTCGGGCTGCTCGCCACCAGCACCGTCCTGCGGGAACTCTTCGCCTCCGCGCCCACTCCGGACCGGATCCGGGCCGCCGCGCCGAGCTTGGCAGTGGCCGCACTCGCTGTGATGGCCAAGGGCGGTCTGACCATCGCCGCCGGCTGGGCCCAGGCCCGCCTGATGCCGCAGATCAACTATCAGGTCGAACTACGACTCTTCGAGGCCACCACGGCGGTCGACCTCGCCGCCTTCGACGACGCCGGCTTCTCCGAGGAGATGGACCGGGCCCGGGACCGGGGCATCTACGAGGCAACCTCGATCGTCAACGACACCGTCGACCTGATCACCGGTCTGGTCGGGGTGGTGGCCACCGCTGTCGCGGTCACCGTGATCCAGCCGCTGCTGCTGCCCTGCCTGCTGATCGCGGCCGTACCGGCCGCCATCACCGCGGTCCGGATCGCCCGCCGCGAGTACCTCGCGCTACTCGCCCGGCTCACCCGACGACGCCGGATGTGGATGTTGGCACATCTGATGGCGAACCGGCACACCGCAGTCGAGGTACGGACCTACCAGATGCGAGGCTTTCTGGTCGGCGAGTACCGGCGGGTCATGCGGTTGGAGACTGCGGCGCAACTGAGGCTGGTCAGGTCCCAGACGTCGAGCCGGGTGGTCGGCACCTCCCTCACTGGTCTGGCCACCTTCGCCGTCTACGCCGTACTCGGTTGGCTACTGCTGGCCGGGGCCATTCCGCTGGCCGCCGCCGCCACCGCGCTGCTCGCCCTCCAGGCCGCCCGGACCAGCCTGAACACCACCATCCACGCGACTAACTCGCTCTACGAGGACGCGCTCTACTATCGGGACTTCCTAACCTTCGTGGAACGGGCGGAGAGTCGGACCCCGGCCGGCGGTGGCCGACCCGTCGCCGGCTTCGAACGGATCGACGTCGAGGAGGTCACCCTCAGCTATCCGGACACCGAGCGCCCGGCGGTGGACAAGGTCAGCCTCACGGTGCGGCGAGGTGAGGTGATCGCCCTGGTCGGCGAGAACGGCTCGGGCAAGACCACCCTGGCCAAGCTACTCGCCAACCTCTACCAGCCCACCAGCGGCACGATCCGGTGGGACGGAGTTGACGTCACCGCCTTCGCTCCGGCCAGCATCGGCTCCCACATCGCGGTGCTCAGCCAGGACTGGTGGAAGTTCCCGTTCACCGCCCGACAGAACATCGCCGTCGGCCGGCACGACCGGCCGCACGAGACTGGACCGACCGTGGTGACGGCGGCGACGGCCGCATCCGCGCACGAGATGATCGATGAGCTGCCACACGGCTACGAGACCCTGCTCGATCGACGCTTCAAGGACGGGCAAGACCTTTCCGGCGGGCAGTGGCAGCGGCTGGTCGCCGCCCGGGGCCTCTACCGGAACGGGCAGCTGCTGATCTGTGACGAACCCTCCGCGGCTCTCGACGCCCGGGCCGAACACGCCCTGTTCCAGCAGTTCCGTCGGCATCCCGAGCGGGCGGTCGTCCTGATCACGCACCGGCTGGCGAACGTCCGGCACGCCGACCGGATCTACGTCCTGCGGGACGGACGGCTGATCGAGGAGGGCAACCACAGTCAGCTGATGGTCGCCGGCGGGCTGTACCACGAGCTCTTCGAACTCCAGGCCAGCGGCTACACGGCCCGGGACTGACCGCGTCCCCGGACGGCGACGCCGGTCGTCAGTGACCGGCTGTGGTGGTCAGGATCGCGGTGACGGCCGCGGCGTCGGTCCGGTCCTGGTTGCTCAGCATGACAACCTGTCGGTCCGAGCGCTCCGACCAGGCATCGAACGCCCTGAACCCGGTGTTCTCGCCGGAGTGGTGCACCCACTCCTCCCCGGCCATCGCGCCGAGGAACCAGCCGTACCCGTACCCGCTCTCGGTATCCCCAATGAATCCGACTCAAGGTTCACTCAAGGATCGACCAGCATGCTCGACGACCCCCGTACGCCTCGATTAACTTTCCGGCTAGGCAAGAAGTCACAGCAGCTCGACTTGGGTCTCACCCGGCAGCCAGTTCCCCCGCCCCTTCATTTCCTGAAGGAAATCTTCCGTGACAGCTCGAACCCTTGTGCGTGTCCTGGCATCAGTCGCCGCGAGCATCGCGGTCGTGATGGCGGTTTCCTCTCCGGCCGCCGCTGTCTCGTACGAGAAGAACGTCGGCACCTACACCACCGCGTCGCCCAACTACGGGGCTTCGGGTCACTGGGTCCAGAGCGTCAACAACACGTCCAACCACCTCGCCGTATTCCAGGCGGAGGGCGACAGGTGGTGGATTCTCGACAACGTCAAGGACGGCAAGTCCGTTGTTGTGGTCTGGTACAACTACCGCAACGGAACGCTCTATCGGACCGGCGAGTGCAAGAACAACCACGGCGCCCCGTCCTGGGCGGTCTGCAACAAGAATTACTACGAAGACAGCACCATCTACGCCAAGACCTGCCTTTATGATTCCGCCACCGGAAAGTACGACCCGTGCAATGTCGGCGGCTTCAGGTTCCGGGTGAGCGACGCGAGGATCGTCTGAAACTCCGGCCACTCCGGCAGGCACCTTCGGCGTCCATGACCACCGTCGCGGCCCCGCCTCACATCGTCGCGGTCAACGCGGCGACCACGTCGGCGGCGGGGCCGGTCCGGGCGTTGCGGTAGCCGGTGCCGGCCCACAGGTGCACCAGATCCGGTTCGTCGGCGCGGACCGCCGCCGCGCGCAGTTCCCGGGTCAGGTGGTGGATAGCCGGATAACCGAGCGGCGCCGACGTCTGGTGCCGGTCGACGAGCCCGTTGCGCAGGGCCCGGGCCGGACGGCCGGTGAAGACCCGGGTCAGTACGGTTCCGGTGCCCGCCGGGTCGGCCAGCGCGTCCCGGTGCGGCCGGCTCGCGCCGCTCTCGTCGGTACGCAGCAGCAGGGTGCCGACCAGCACCCCGGCCGCTCCGGCGGCGACCAGTCGACGGACCCGTTCCGGCCCGTCGACCCCGCCGGCGACCACCACCGGCAGCCCGGTCGCCGGCCCGAACTCGTCGAGCAGCCGCTCGACGGTGGTCGGTGGCATCGGCCGACCCGGGTCGTGGGTGCCGCTGTGCCCGCCCGCCTCGGTGCTCTGTGCGACGAGGCCGTCGACGCCGAGGTCGCGGGCGGCGCGCGCCTCCGCCAGGGTGGTGACCGTGGCGAGGACCCGGCTGCCGGCCCGACGCAACGCCCGGACCGTCGGCAATTCCGGCAGGCCGAAGGTGAAGCTGACCACCGGCACCGGATCGGCGAGCAGCAGGTCCAGCTTGTCCCGCCAGTGGTCGTCGTCCTCGACCAGTGGCGCGTTCGCCAGGTCCAGGCCGTACGGTTCACCCTCGGGGGCGAGTTCGCGGGCGTACCGCCGGAACTCCGGCTCGCTGATCCGGTCGGTGCCGGGGACGAAGACGTTCACCCCGAACGGCGTACCGGTGCGACGCAGCTCGGTCATCCGGGCGGCGAGCGTTTCCGGGCTCTGGTAGCCGGCGGCCAGGAAGGCGAAGCCGCCGGCGTCGGTGACCGCCGACACCAGGGCGGGGGTGCTGCCTCCGCCGGCCATCGGGGCACCGATCACCGGCAGGTCGCTGCCGAACAGCCGGGTCCAGAGGGCGGTCATCCGGCACCGTTGCCGGCCGGGCGGGTGCTGTCCACGTCCCGAGTATGCCGGGCTGGTCAGGCGGTGGCGGCGGGGTGCCGGCGCAGGGTGGCCGCGACCACCGCCATCATCGCCAGCACCAGGGCGGCGAAGCCGACCAGCGAGGTGGCCAGCGGCACCCCGAGCCGGGTGGCGAAGCCGATGCCGAGCACCGGGAGGGCGAGACCGACGTACGCGGTCAGGAAGACCCCGGCGATCGCCTCACCGCGGGCGTGGCTCGGGGCCAGCGTCGCCGCCGTGCCCAGGCTGCCCTTGAGCAGTACGCCGGCACCGCCGCCGGCGATCAGTCCGCCGGCCAGGAACCCGGCCGGGGAGGAGAGCAGCACGCCGGCCGCCAGCACCACCACGCCGAGGGTGGTGGCCGGGATGCCGATGGTGAGTTGTCGGGCCGGGGCGACCCGGCCGAGCAACAGTTGCGCCACGGTCGCCGCGCCGAAGACCCCGAACGCGGCCAGTCCGGCAACCACCGGTGAGGTCAGGCCGATCGCGGCGAGGAAACTCGGGGCGAGCGAGGTGAACAGGCCGAGGATCGCAAAAAGGCCGAAGGCGGCACCGGCGACCGCGAAGTAGCGGATCCGGTCGGTGGCCGGTACGGCGATCCGCTGCGGGCGGTACGGCTGGCCGTCCTTGCGGGCCGGCGGCACGGTCTCCGGCACCAGGAACAGTCCGAGGGCGGAGCCGACGAGCAGCACAAGGAAGAGCAGGTACGGCACGGTCAGCTTGCCGTCGACGTACTGGGCGAGCAGGCCGGCGACGAGTGGGCCGATGGCCAGCCCGCCGAGGTTGGCGGCGGTGGCGACCAGTCCGGCGCGCAGTGGTGGCGCGTCGGGTCGGGCGACGGCGTGCAGTTCGGCGAGGTGTGCGGTGGCGGTGGCGGTGATCATGCCGATGCCGAAGCCGGTGATGACCCGGGCGAGGACCAGGCCGGGCAGGTCGGGCCAGAGCAGGAAGAGGACCGCGGCGACGACCTCGAGCAGGATCGCCGGCACGAGTACCCGGCGTCGGCCGAGCCAGTCGGAGACGTGGCCGGCGAGGAAGAGGCTGACCACCACGCCGACGGCGTAGGCGGCGAAGGCGACGGTCACCATCGTGGTGGAGAAGTGGTCACGTTGCCGGTAGAGGGTCCAGAGCGGGGTCGGTGCGGTGGAGAACGCCATCGCGACGACAAACGCGAAGGCGACGATCCAGAATCCTGCCCGGTGCCGGCCCACCGACGGTGTCGACGGTACGGACGGCGGCGCTGCTGGCGGCACAGCCGGACGTACGTCGATGACCTGCGAAACCACGTTTTCTCTCCTCGCCAGGGGTTGAGCCACGGGCTCGACGATGCCTCGGCCAACCCAGCATGAACAACGATTGTTTGTGCTAGCTTCCATCTCGGTTGCAGATGGGAAGGGGCGTTCGGATGGAACTGCGCCACCTGGAGGTCTTCCTGGCGATCGCCGAGGAGGGCACCCTCACCGCCGCCGGCGACCGGCTCCGCCTCGTTCAGTCCGGGGTCAGCAGCACCCTGCGGGCCCTGGAGGCGGAACTCGGCGCCACCCTGTTCACCCGGACGGCCCGGCGGGCGGTGCTCACCGACGCGGGCCACGCCCTGCTGCCGGAGGCCCGGACCACCCTCGCCGCCGCGGCGACCGCCCGGCAGGCCGTCCGGGAGACGCAGGCCGGGCTTCGCGGACCGCTGGCGGTCGGCACCATGACCACGATGCAGCCGATCGACCTGCCCCGGCTGCTGGGCCGGTTCCAGTCCCGACATCCAGCGGTGACGGTCAGCATGCGGGCCTTTCCCGACGGATCGGTGGGCCTCGTCCGCGCCCTCACCGAAGGTGAACTTGATGTGGCATTCGTATCCCTCAACGGGCCACCGCCGCCCGGGGTGACGGTCCGGCAGTTGACCCGGGTTCCGCTGCGGCTGATCCTGCCACCGGAGCACCCGCTGGCGGCCGTACCGGACGTGTCGCTCGCCGAACTGGCCGGGGAACGGTGGATCGACTCGCCGCTCGGCTTCGGCAACCGGGCGGTGGTCGACGACGCGTTCGCCCGGGCGGCGGTACGGCGTTCGATCATCCTGGAGATCGCCGACGTGACCTCGATCCCGGCCTACGTCCAGGCGGGGCTCGGGGTGGCGCTGGTGCCGGCGTCGATACCGCTGGACGACAGCCGGCTACACCCGCACCGGCTGCGCGGCGCGGAGCTGTACTGGTCGATGTCGCTGGCCACCGCGGACGTACCGATCCGACGGCGGGTGGTCGGCACCTTCGTCACCGCCGTCGAGGAGGAGTTGGCGGCCAGCACCCGGTGACCCGGTGAGGGGACCGGCCGCCCCCGGTCCGGTCCCCTGCCGCGGTCCGGTCCCTACAGCGGCGGCGCCACGTCCCGCCGCTCCTCCACCCGGCGGTACTCGGTCGGCTCCGCCGTGGTCACCACGGAGCGGCGCCGGCCCCAGATCAGGGTGGTCATGATCAGGCCGAGCACGCCGGCGGCCATCAGGATCCAGCCGACGACGTCTAGGTCCAGGCCACCGAGGCTGGCGTTCAACGCGAAGGTGAGGATCGCGCCGAGTGCGATCAGGAAGATGCTCGTGCCGATACCCATGACGGGCCTCCTTCAGCGGGTCATCGAACCTTTTTGAACCCCTCCTTGCGGTCCGTCGTGGCCGCCGGTGGAAGTCGGGGCGCAAACGCTCCCGGTTCAGGTTGAGAAAGGTTCGTTGGCTGTCCGGTCCTGCTACCCGATCGCCACGAAACTCAATCGCCGGGCCGACCAGCCGGCCCGGCGAGGCGGCGGCCGAACGGGTCCGCCGGAGTACGACGGCCGGGTTCTGGGTAGCGGGAGACGATGGCGGCTCCCCGGGTGTTGGTGGTCGGGCAACTGGCCCGTGACCTCGTCCTGACCGTGCCGGAACTGCCCGACCCGAACAGCGCGGTCAAGGTCGCCCGGCCGGGCACCCCGACGCCGGAACAGCCGGGCGCCGGTGGAACCCGTACGGGCCGCCCCCCGGCCACCCGTGACGGCGATCAACGCAGCTCGGGCAGGACGTGCTTGGCGTACAGGTCGAACGGGCCCTGGTAGTGCGGGCCGGTGTTGGCGACGTAGACCTCGTCGAAGCCGGCCTGCCGGTATTTGTCGATCATCTCCAGGTGTGCCTGCGGATCGTTGCCGCAGACGAACGCCTTGCCCACCATCTCCTCGGTGACCAGCTCGGACGCCTGCTCGAAGTGTCGGGGCGAGGGCAGCACCTGGGACAGGTCACCCGGCACGCCCGCGTTCGGCCAGCGCTCGTACGCGATCCGGGCCCCCTCCTGGGCGCTGTCGGCGAAGGCGGCCTTGAACCCGGCCTGGCAGGGCTTGTCGCCACCGCCGCCGTCCCGGAACCGTTTCACCAGGTCGCCGTCGGGCATGGTGCTGACGTAGCCGTCCCCGATCCGGGCCGCCAGGTCGACCGCCTTCGGCCCCTCCACCGCCTCCTCCAGCATCTCCAGCCGGACGTCCGCGCTCGGCCACGGGTCGCCGAAGATGTGCTCGTTGAGCGCCTCGCCGGTGCCGACCCCGAGCACGAACCGCCCCTGGTGCAGCACCGCGCTGGTCGCCGCCGCCTGGGCGATGACCGCCGGATGGATCCGTACGGTGGGGCAGGTGACCGCGGTCGTCACCGGCAGCCGGCAGACCTGGCTCAGCGCGCCGATCATCGACCAGACGAAGGCGCTCTGTCCCTGCGCGTCGACCCAGGGATGGTAGTGGTCGGAGATCCAGAGCGCCTCGAACCCGGCCCGCTCGGCGCCACTGGCCTGTTCCAGCAGTTCGGCCGGGGCGTACTCCTCGCTGGACAGGAAGTAACCGATCCGCATGCTGTCCTCCCGGATGTCGTACGGGTTGCCCCCACCGTGCTACCCAGTCCGGGACCCGCGCATGTCCGGCCGGAACGCCGGGGTCCCCTCCGGATCTGGCGGGGACCCCGGGCACCGGGCTGGCCGCCGGTCAGCGCTCAGACCAGCAGCGCGTTCGGCGGCAGCCCCAGCAGGATGCGACCGGCCAACTCGACGAGCGCCGGGCGGCGGTGCCGGAAAGGGTCAGACAGTCGTGCCGGAGGCGGCCCCGACCGTCGGCCAGCGGGATCGGCCGGGGCCGCCGGGAGCGGCTACGGGGCGCAGCTCCGCGCGCGGTCGGCGACGTCGGCGCACCGGAACAGCGACGGGTTGACCTGTGACGGCGGACGCCACCTGAGCGACGCCTGCTCGTAGTCGTAGGCGAGGGCCAGCAGTTCCGCCTCGGTCCAGGCGGTGCCCAGGAACGACATCCCGACCGGGCGCCCGTTCGCCGGGTCGTACCCGATCGGCACGGCGACCGACGGGTACTGGGCGCGGGCACCGATCCCGGCCGACCCGCTGCCGACGAAGACGACGGCGTCCAGGTTCTCGGCGGCCAGCACCGAGTCGATCCGCTCGCGGGCGGTGGTGATGCCGGTGTCGCGGCTGGTCTCGTACGCGGCCCGGGCCGTTGGGTCGGTCAGGTCGACCTCGTTCGAGGCGACCAGTTGGGTCTGGCCGAACTTCACGCTGCCCTCGTCGACGTGCGCCAGGTTCCACCGGACCACGTCGTCGAGGGTTTTCATCGGCGCGTTGCGGGGCAGCCGGGCCAGGTAGGCGTTCAGGTCCCGCTTGAACTCGTACGTCAGGATGCTCGGCGGCAGCCCGCCGGTGCTCACCGTCACCGGCACCACCGTGGCGCCCCGGGCCCGGAGCACGTCGAGTGCCTCGGCGAACAGCACCCCCTGGTTGCCGGTCGGCGCGCTGGCCACCCCGATCCGCTTGCCGGCCAGGGCGGTGGTGGAGAGCGCCTTCGTGTAGTCGGTGCCGACCACCCCGGTGCTGGTCCGGGTCACCGGATCCTCCGGGTCGATCCCGGTCAGCGCGGTGAGCAGCGCGGCCGCGTCGTAGACGGTGCGGGTCATCGGGCCGGCAGTGTCCTGGCTGGCCGCGATCGGCACCACCCCGGTCCGGCTGACCAGACCGACCGTCGGTTTCACCCCGACCAGGGAGTTCGCCGCCGACGGGCTGAGGATCGAGCCGGAGGTCTCGGTGCCGACGGTGACGGTGGCGAGCGCGGCGGCGGCAGCCGCACCGGAACCGGAACTGGACCCGCTCGGGGTCTGGCTGACGTCGTACGGGTTGAGTACCTGGCCGCCGAGCCCGCTGTAGCCGGACGGCATGCCGCTGGTGGTGAAGTTGGCGAACTCGGTCAGGTTGGTCTTACCGAGGATGACCGCGCCGGCCGCCCGCAGCCGGCTGACCAGGAAGGCGTCCTTCGCCGGGTACGAGTCCGCCAGGGCCAGTGCCCCGGCGGTGGTGGGCAGCCCCGACAGGTCGATGTTGTCCTTGATCAGCACCGGGATGCCGTGCATCGGCCCCCGGGCGCGACCCTTGCGACGCTCCTGGTCGGCCTGCTTCGCCTGGGCGACCGCGTCCCGGGCGACGACCCGGACCGCGTTCAGCCCCGGCCCGTTGCTGTTCAGCATCCGGATCCGCGCCAGGTACGCCTCGACGAGTTCCTCGGAGGTGATCCGGCGGGTGGCGAGGGCCGCCTGCAGTTGGGGGATGCCGGCACGTTCGAGGTCGATCGGGAACGGCCGGTGCCGTCCGGTCGCCTCGGTCGGGGTGCCGAGGGACGCGGTGACCAGCGCGGCGGCGCTGACCAGGACGGTGGCGAGGAGCGCGACCCGCAGGACGGGCCGGGGCCGGGGTGGCACGGCGGACTGGAACACGCGTACGCCCTCTCGTGGGGGAGTTGTCCGGGCGGCGGCGCTCAAAGGCCCGGACGCGGGGATGTGCAGAGCAGACGAGTCGGGTGTTGAGCGTACGAGACAGTTCGATGTCGGTTCGGTAAAACGATCTCCGATCCGGGCCTCGGGCCGCCGGCCGGTGAACCGCCGCTGCGGCGGGGCCCCGGACCCGGTCGTCACCGGTTCAGGGTGCGGGTCAGGCCGGCGACCACGGCGGTGGTGAGCACCCAACCGGCGATGATCAGCAGCGCGGCGACGTACTCGGTGGCGCCGGACGGCTTCCAGGCGTTGTCGTGGCCCAGGTTCACGATCGGCAGCAGCAGGTCGAGCGCCTGCAGCGTCGGGTTGTGCGCCGGCGCCTCGGCCGGATTCCGGGGTACCGACGGGTCGAGGACGAAGCTGGCCGTGCCGAGCGCCCAGAAGCCGACCAGCCAGATCCCGGCCAGCCAGGTACGGAAGCCGTACCCGACGAGTCCGTCGAGCAGGTAGCCGAACAGCCGCCCCGGCAGCCGCAGGGTCGCCCGGCGACGTCGCTGCCGTTCCAGCAGCACCCGGCGCGCCTCCACCTCCTGCCCACCCCGCCGGTACGCCTCCGCCAACTGCTCGTACGGCTGCGGGACGTACCCCTCCGGGCTGCGGCGCAACCAGTCCAGACGGGCCCGGACACGGACCGGCAGCACCGGCAGCGGATCGCCCGGCCCGCCCGGCCTCCTCGCGATCAGCAGCTGGTACGTGCAGCCGATCAGGTCGAGTTCCGCCGGCCAGGAGGCCGGATCGTCGAAGATCGACTCGGCCTGCACGCCGGAAAGCCGGACCCGGCCCTCCGGCGGGGCGGCGCAGGTCAGCCACAGTGTGCGCACCTGGGCTCCGCCGAGGTTCACCGCGAAGCCGCCCGGGTTGCGCAGCCGGGCTCCGGTCAGGTTGAGCTGACTGCCGATCCGGGCGTGGACCAGGAGCAGCTCGCCGTCGGCGGTGAAGCCGTACCGGGCGGTGAGGCTGCCGGTCACGGTCAGCCGGTCACCGTCGAGCGCGACCCCTCCGAGCCGGCGCAGCCTCGCCCCGTCGAGGTCGAGGTTGCCGCCGATCCGGGCGTCCCGCAGGTCCACCAGCCCGCCGACCTCGCAGTCGACCAGCACCAGGTCGCCGCGTACCTCCGCGAGCCGGGCCGACAGTCCGGGCAGGACACAGCCGGTGAGGACCAGGTTCACCAGGCTCGCCTCGCCCAACTCCGGCACGGCCGCGAACTCGCAGCCGTCGAACCGCACCGGTACGCCGACCGCGACGGCGCCCAGGTCGAGCCGACCGACGACCCGGGCCCCCCGCAGTCGTACCGCCGCCCGGGGCGGACTGCCGGGGGCGGTGAGCAGGTCCACCAGCACCTCGGCCCGGACCGGCTCGGCGTCGGTCAGGTCGACCTCGATCCCCCGGGCGAACGCCTCACGTACCCGCCGCTCCGCCGCATTCCACCGCGTCGACCGTCTCCACACCCCCGCGAGGATCGCAGATCCCCGCCCGTGCGCGGTTCCCGCCCGTCAGGCGGCCGCGGACCGGAGTGTCTCCACGACCGGGCGCCGAGCGGCGACCACCGCGGGGATGGCGGTGAGCGCGGCGATGGCGAGCAGGACTCCGAGTGCGCTGGCGACCAGCCAGGACGTGGGCGGGTACTGGATCTCGGTACGGCTGACGAACGTCAGGAGCCCGACGGCGGCCGGGATCCCCGCGACGACGCCGGGTATCGCGGGAAGCAGTTGCGCCACCGCCAGGCCCACGCCGGCCTGTCCGGGCGTGGCGCCGAGGGTCCGCGCGACCGCCAGCGGCTGCCGGGCGTCGAGGACCGCGGTCCAGGTGTTCACGACGGTGTTGATGAGCACGAGGACGCACAGTATGACGACGAGGACGAGCACGGCCTGGTCCCTTCGCTGACTGCGCGGGTTGACGAGTTCCGTGTAGCCGAGGTCGAAATGCTCGACCTGGGTGTTGATGAAGAGCACAGAGACGACCGCGATCGTGGTGATCAGGCTGTTCACGGTGATCAGCCGGGCGCGGCGTGGCCGACGGGCGTTGATCCGCACCCCGATCAGCAGGGCGGTGGGCAGTTGCCGCGACAGCCAGATTCGCCATCGTCGGCGTCGCGGTGGTGTTGCGGCGTCGGCCAACGCGTGGGCGGTGCTGGTGGCGGCAGCGCGCACCACCGGTACCAGGGTCGCCGCCACCGCGATCGTGAGGGCGAGAGCCGTGGCGGCGAGCACTATGCGCAGCGTGGGTGGCTGGGCGTTCACGGAGCCGATGAGTCCGACGCTGGGCCGGATCAGCACGGGTGCGGCGAACCAGCCTGCGGCCAGCCCCGTGGTGGCGGCGGTCAGCCCGATGACGAGGTACTCCGCGAGGTGGACGGCGGCGATCATGGCTGGTCCGGCACCGACGGCCTTGAGCAGCCCCACCCGGCGACGCTGGCCGATGATCCGGCCCGCGACGATGCCGGCGACCCCGGCCAGCGCAAGGCCGCCGAGCAGCCAGCTGCCGACGAGCAGCGCGGTCTGTGCGTCGCTGTACAGCCGACCGTTGAGGTAGTCGATCGCCTGCCAGGTGGTGAGTTGGTCGCCGAGGGGGTACGTGCTGCTGGCCGCCGGGTCGGCGAGCTTGAGGTTGAGGGTGTACGACAGCGGTTTGCCACCCGCAAGCGTGGCCATGTCGCCGCGGTCGACCCAGACCAGGCCGCCGCGCTCGACCAGGACGCTGCCGGGGTAGTGCCACCCGGCGTACGGATAGGTCGCTCTCGCGGCGGTGACCGCAGTCCCGATCACCCGCAGCGGATGGCCGTCGATCTCGACCGTGTCGTCGACGCGGACGCCGAGGGCGTCGGCGAAGGCACGCTCGACGACCACGCCGCCGGGGCGTACCCAGGTGCCGTCGGTCACGGCGGGACGGTTGATCGACACGGGCGCGGTGTCCCGGCCCTCGACGACGGCGTGCGCGGACGTGCCACCGGCCGTCATCGTCAGGTAGGCGATCGGGAAGGGGCCGCTGTGGTCGGTGACGCCGGCCGCGGTGGTCCGCGCGGCGAGTTCGTCCAACGCGGCCTGACCGGTGGCCCGGGGCGTCACGATCACGTCCGGGCCGGCGGTGGCGGTCCGGGTCTGCTCGTACGGCCGCCCGGCGATCTCGTTGAGGGTGAGGCCGAGGGTCAGCGTGGCGGTGGCGGCGGTGACGGCGACCAGGAGCAGGACGGTTTCGGTCCGGCGGCGGCGCAGGTCCCGGACCAGCAGTCGGCAGACGAGCAGCAGGCGGCCCGACATGTCAGCGCCGCCCGTCGTAGACGGTGCCGGTGGCAGCGCCGCTGCCGCTGCCGGCGAGCAGGTTGTCGTCGACGAACGCCCCGTCGCGCATGGAGATCACCCGGTCGGCGACCGCGGCGATGCGGGCGTCGTGGGTGACCACCACGAGGGTCTGACCCACGGCGTGCAACTCCTCGAACAGCCGCAGCACCTCCAGGGTGGCGGCGCTGTCCAGGTTGCCGGTCGGTTCGTCGGCCAGCACGACCTGCGGCTCGTTGCTCAGCGCGCGGGCGATGGCGACCCGTTGGCGCTGGCCGCCGGAGAGCGCCGAGGGCAGGTGGGTGGCCCGGTCGGCCAGTCCGACCCGGTCCAGCAGGTGCAGTGCACGTCGCCGGGCCCGGCGGGGCGGCTGGCCGGCCAGCAGCGCGGCCAGCTCGACGTTCTCCACCGCGGTGAGCTCGTCCATGAGGTGGAACGACTGGAAGACGAACCCGAGGTTGTCCCGCCGCAGCCGGGCCAGGGCCCGTTCGCCCATCGTGTCGATCCGGTGTTCGCCCAACCACACCTGACCGCCGGTCGGCCGCTGCAGTCCGCCGAGCAGGTGCAGCAGGGTGGACTTGCCGCAGCCGCTCGGGCCCATGATCGCCACTGTCTGTCCGGCGGGCACGTCCAGGTTCACCTCGTCGACCGCGCGCACCAGTGTGTTGTTCGCGCCGTACCGCATGGTCAGCCGGCGCGCCCGCAGCGCCGTCGATCCGGTCATGCCTCTGCCTTCCGTCCAGCCCGATCACGCTCTGTCCACATACGCTCGCAGGCCTCCAGCCACTCCAGGTCGGCCCTCAGTCGCAGCACGACGCCCTCCAGCAGTACCCCGGCGACCGGATCCACCGACCGGTCGAGCGCCGCCCGCTGACTGTCGCGCAGCCGGCGCAGCAGTTCCCGCCGCTGCGCGTCGATCAGTGCCACGGGATCAGCCAGCCGGCCGGCCGCGGCGGCCACCAGCTTCAGGTGGAACTCCGCAAGGTCAGGCTTCGGCCAGCTCACCTCGGCCAACCAGCCGGCGACCCGCTGCTGTCCGGCCGGGGTCAGCGCGTAGACCCGGCGGTCGGGCCGGTCCGGCAGGCCGTCAGCCCGCTCTGAGGTCACCAGTCCGGCCCTGTCCAGCCGGGCCAGCGCCACGTAGATCTGCCCGGCGTTCATCGTGTCGCCGACCGGGCCGAGGGCGTCCCGCATCCGGCTGCGCAGCTCGTACCCGTACGCCGGTTCCTTCGCCAGCATGGCCAGCACCACGTCCTGCACCCGGGCGCTCCTCTCCGTTCCGGACCGCTATTAGATAGCCGGTAGCTATGGTGCTGTCAAATGCCCCGCTCCGACGCGCGCCAGGCTGACCCGGCATCCATCGATCGGTTGACCGGCGGACCCACCGGGGCCCGCGCCGGCCGTGGCCGCGTGGTCGATTCGACGCCGGGACACGGCCGGCAGGCTTCCGGTATGGCAATCATCGAGGTAGACGGCCTCGTCAAGCGCTACGGCGACCGCACCGTGGTGGACGGGGTCAGCTTCGCCGTCGAGCCGGGCGAGATCTTCGGCATCCTGGGTCCCAACGGGGCCGGTAAGACCACCACCGTCGAGTGTGTCGAGGGGCTGCGTACCCCGGACGGCGGCGCCGTCCAGGTCTGTGGCATCAACCCGCGACACGACACCGGCGAGCTGCGACAGCTGCTCGGCGCCCAACTACAGGAAAGTGAACTGCCCGACAAACTCACCGTCCGCGAGGCGCTGGAGCTGTTCAGCTCCTTCTACCGCGAGCCGGCCGACTGGCGCGAACTGGTCGACACCCTGCGTCTCGACGACAAGCTCGGCACGCAGTTCCGGCGACTGTCGGGCGGGCAGAAGCAGCGGCTGTCGATCGCACTCGCGCTGGTCGGCAACCCGAGGGTCGCGGTGCTGGACGAACTCACCACCGGCCTGGACCCGCAGGCCCGACGCGACACCTGGGACCTGATCGAGGACGTCCGCGACCGGGGCGTGACGATCCTGCTCGTCACGCACTTCATGGAGGAGGCGGAACGGCTCTGCGACCGGCTCGCCGTGATCGACTCGGGTCGCCTCGTCGCGCTCGACACCCCGGCCGGGCTGGTCGCGAGGATCGACGACCGGCAGCGGATCCGGTTCCGGCCGTCGGCGCCACTGGACCACGCCCTGCTGACCGCGCTGCCCGAGGTCACCTTGGTGGAGCGGGCCGGCAACCAGCTCGTGGTGACCGGCACCGGAAACCTGCTGCTCGCGGTCACCACCGTGCTCGCCCGGAACCAGGTCGTCGCCGCCGACCTGCGCGTCGAGCAGGCCTCACTCGAGGACGCCTTCGTGGCACTCACCGGCCGACCCGTCGAAGCCTGAGGAGAACACCGTGTCCACCCTCTCCCGCCTCACCGTCACCGAAACCCGGCTGTTCTTCCGCGAGCCGATGATCGTGTTCTTCGCACTCGCCTTCCCCCCGATCCTGCTCGCCATCTTCGGGGCGATCCCCTCGTTCCGGGAACCCGACCAGTCCCTCGGCGGCCTACGGGTGATCGACCTGTACGTGCCGATCGTCGTCGCGATGAGCCTCGCCATGTTCGCGCTCAACAGCCTGTCCCAGCTCTTCGCCTCGTACCGGGAGAAGGGTGTGCTGCGACGCATGCGGACCACCCCGGTCAAGCCCGCGATGATGCTCGGCGCCCAGCTGCTGATGTCCACGATCCTGTCCGTGCTGACGATGGCGGTCGTGCTGGCCGTCGGCCGGCTGGCGTTCGACGTACGCCTGCCCGGGCAGCCGGCGGCCTACCTGCTGGGCTACCTGCTGGCCGCGCTGGCGATGTTCGCGATCGGTCTGCTCGTCGCCTCGCTCGCGCCGAGTGGCAAGAGTGCCACCGCGGTCGGGACCGTGCTCTTCTTCCCGATCGTCTTCTTCGCCGGCCTCTGGCTGCCCCGCGACAACATGAACGACGTGCTGCGCACGATCAGCGACCTCACCCCGCTCGGCGCGGGTGTGCAAGCATTGCAGGACGCCACGGCCGGGCACTGGCCGCAACCGCTGCACCTGGCGGTCATGCTGGGCTGGACGATCGTGGCCGGTGGGTTGGCCGCGCGGTACTTCCGCTGGGAGTGATGGTGAGCATCGAGGCGGAACTGCGTGCGGAGTTCGACCGCTGGGAGCGCCGGGAGATCGCGCTCTTCAAGGTCCTTCCGTACCTCCTCCTGGTGGCGAGCGCCCTCCTCACGCTGCTGCGGCCGACCTGGGAACGGCCGATGCACGTCCCGGCGGTACTCGGCCTCGTGCTCGCTACCGTGCTCTGGCTGCTCTGTTTCCACACCCTCCACCCGGAGTGGCACCAGAACCGCCCGCTGATGGGCCTCTACTACTCGGGCCTGATGGTCCTGGCCGCCGGCCTGGTGGCGATCGCCCCCTTCTTCACCATCTTCACCTTCGTCGGCTACCCCCAGGCGTTCCTGTACCTGAAGGGCCGCTGGCGGTACGCCGGCGTCGCGACCACGGCGATGATCTCGGCGGTGGGGTACCTGGGCGGGGCGGCCAACATCATCGACGGGGCGTGGCGGGAGTGGATCGCGATCAGCGCGGTCAGCGTCGTGCTGGCCGGCGCGTTCTTCTACTTCGCCGTGCTGTCCGACCAACGTAACGACCGGCAGAAACAGGCGCTGACCGAGCTGCACGAGGCGAACGTCAAGCTGGAGGCGGCGCTGGGCGAGAACGCCGGTCTGCACGCGCAACTGCTGGTCCAGGCCCGGGAGGCCGGGGTGCTCGACGAGCGGCAGCGGATGGCCCGGGAGATCCACGACACCCTCGCCCAGGGGCTCGCCGGCATCCTCACCCAGCTCCAGGCCGCCGAACAGACCATGGACGAACCGTCGACGTGGCGCCGACACGTGACGAACGCGATGAACCTGGCCCGGGAGAGCCTCGCCGAGGCCCGCCGTACGGTGCACGCGGTGCAGCCGGAGGTGCTCGTCGAGGCCCGGCTGCCGGACGCGATCAACGACGTGGCCCGACGCTGGTCGGAGGTGAACCACGTGGACGCCCTGCTGACCACCACCGGCGATCCTCGGCCGATGCACGCCGAGGTCGAGGTGACGCTGCTGCGGGCCGTGCAGGAGGCACTCGCCAACGTGGCCAAGCACGCGAAGGCCAGCCGGGTCGGGCTGACCCTGTCCTACATGGAGGACCTGGTGACCCTCGACGTACGCGACGACGGGGTGGGTTTCGACCCCGAGGCGAAGCGCGGCCACGGATCTCCGGACGGCGGGTTCGGGCTCGCCGGCATGCGGCAGCGGGTACAACGCCTCGCGGGCCGCCTCGACATCGAGTCGGAGCCGGGCGGCGGCACCGCGATCTCCGCGTCGCTGCCGGCGATCCCGGCTGGAGGTGCCCGGTGATCTCACTGCTGATCGTCGACGACCATCCGGTGGTCCGGGACGGGTTGCGGGGCATGTTCAGCGCCGACCCGCGCTTCGAGGTGCTCGGCGAGGCCGGCGACGGTGCCGAGGCCGTCGCCGCCGGGGAGCGGCTCCGACCCGACGTGATCCTGATGGACCTGCGGATGCCGAGGACCGACGGCGTCACCGCGATCAGGGAACTGGCCCGACGCGGGATACCGGCTCGGGTGCTCGTGCTCACCACGTACGACACGGACAGCGACGTGCTGCCCGCCATCGAGGCCGGCGCCACCGGCTACCTGCTCAAGGACGCGCCCCGGGAGGAGTTGTTCCGCGCGGTGGAGGCGGCCGCGCGGGGACAGGCGGTGCTCTCCCCCGCCGTCGCGACCCGGCTGATGGGACAGCTCCGGCAGCCCGCCTCGGAGCCGCTCTCCCAGCGCGAACTGGAGGTGCTGGAGCTGATCGCCGGCGGCTGCACGAACCGCGAGGCGGCAAAGCAGTTGTTCATCAGCGAGGCGACGGTCAAGACCCACCTGCTGCACGTGTACGCGAAACTCGGCGTCAACGACCGGGCCGCCGCCGTGGCCACCGCCTTCTCCCGCGGCTACCTGACCCCACGCGGCTGACCGCTGTGACGGATGGTGCGCGGCGGTCGGCACGGCCACCGGACCGGGCACCGGCGGTCGCGTAGGTTGGGCAGTCATGGTCACGGCCACGGATGTCCGGCAGGCACTCGCCGACCTCGCCGACCCGCGCCGGGCGGAGGGCGTACGCCGGTACCTGCGGATGGTCCCGGGCGGGTACGGCGAGGGCGACCGGGCCATCGGGGTCTCGGTACCGGATCAGCGCCGGGTGGCCGGGCGGTACTGGCGCCACCTCTCCCTGGCCGAGGCGACGGAGCTGCTGACGAGCGACGTGCACGAGGAGCGGCTGACCTCGCTCTTCATCCTGGTGCGGAAGTTCGACCGCGGCGACGAGGCGGAACGGGGCCGGATCTTGGAGCGGTTCCTGGCCCGGCACTACCGCAGCATGCCCCGGGTCATGCTCCGGTACGCGATCGAGAAGTTCGAACCGCAGCGCCGCAGGGAGTACCTGTCCGGCGCGGCTTAGTGCCTCTCACCATTAATTCGTCGGGGTTATGCGGCGAGCGTGAGCGGGCTCGACGCCGGAGCGCTGCCGATGGGCTTTCAAGGGCCTCTGTGTCGGTGCCAAGGGCATGACGCTGCGGCTGGACTCGGCGAAGGTGAACGGCCTGTTGGTCGCGGATTCCTGGGGTACCCCAGGAATCCGCGACCAACAGTGTCTTTTAGAGGGCCCGGTCGAGGGCTTCGGTCAGTGCGACCGGGGTGACGACGAGGTGGTCGAAGCGCCAGCCGTGCTCGGTGCGGCGCGCCCCGTAGTGGTGGAACCCGGCCGCGATGGCCTCGGTCTTGTCGTCGATGACGAACACGGCGATGTCGTGGGCCCGCACCTTGGCGGTCTCGCCGTCGACCTCGATGACAAGGTTGGACTTGCTGTGCAGGGTGCGGACGTACGTGTCGTGGCCCGAGCGCACGAGTTCGATGAGCGCCTCGATGCCGCGGGCCTCCCCGCGTGGGGACTTGACGACGACATCCCCGGTGAAGAGCCGGTCGGTCTCGCCGTAGCGGCCCTCGTCGATCCACAAGCTGTGGCGGGCGACCAGGTCGGCAAGTTCGGCGCGGTCGGCGAGTGCGTGGATCAGGGTTTCGGTGCTGGTCATGATGGCCTCCTCAAGTAGTTCGACTTGCTAACGTTCGTGTCACTTGTCTTGGGTTAGGAAGAAGTCCCGGATGTCCTCGGCGAGCAGCTCCGGTACCTCCATCGCGGCGAAGTGGCCGCCGCGGTCGAACTCCGACCAGTGCCTGATGTCGTACAGCCGCTCGGCCAGTGGTCGCACCGACTGTGTGATGTCGTGCGGGAGCACCGCCACGCCAACCGGTACCCGGCACGGCTCGATCCGCCCCAGACCCTCGCGGAGCAGCCGCGGCGAGGAAGCTGCGGTGGCGGTCAGCCAGTACAGCGAGATGTTGGTGAGCATCCGCTCGTCACTGATCGGCGAGCGAGGGTCCGTCCACTGTGCGAAGCGCTCGGCGATCCAGACCAGCTGGCCGACCGGCGAGTCGGTCAGCGCGTAGCCGATGGTTTGCGGGGTGGTGGCCTGCAGAGCCTGGTACGGCGGACGGTTCGCCATCAGCTGCCTGACCTTGTCCAGCCGGGCTTCATCCGTTTCGGACAGTTCAATGTTGGCGTCCGGGACCGGCCGGGTCGGCAGGTAGTTGATGTGCACGCCGACGACCTGCTCGGGTGCCACCCCGCCGAGCGCCGTTGAGATACCCGAGCCGAAGTCACCGCCCTGCGCGCCATAGCGCTCGTACCCGAGGCGGCGCATCAGTTCAGCCCAGGCCCGCGCGATCCGGGCGACATCCCAGCCGCGTTCGTGGGTCGGCCCGGAGAAGCCGAATCCCGGGATTGACGGAATCACCAGGTGGAAGTCGCGGGACAGCGGTTCGATCACGTCGAGGAACTCCAGGAACGAACCGGGCCAGCCGTGGGTGAGGATGAGCGCGAGCGCGTCCGGTTTGGATGACCGGACGTGGACGAAGTGGATGTTCTGGCCGTCGACCTCGGTGGTGAAGTGTGGAAGCTCGTTGAGCTTGGCCTCGTGCTCGCGCCAGTCGTAGCCGGTGCGCCAGTATTCGGCCAGTTCCTTGAGCCGCGCCAGCGGGAAGCCGTAGTCCCACCGGGCGTCGGCGACCTCGTTGGGCCAACGGGTGCGGGAGAGCCGGTCGGTCAGGTCGTCGAGGTCGGTCTGGGGGATGTCGATGCGGAACGGTTTGATCATGGTCTTGACTCCAGGGGGTTTCTTCAGCGCCCGAACGTTCGAACAGCTAACGTTTGCTGACTAAACGATACCGCAATCGTTAGGGCTCCCAACGATTCGTTAGACTTGTCACATGGAGAATCCACCCGAGAAGACGCCCGCCACCTGGGAGAGCCTGCCCAGCTGGCTGCTCACCCAGACTGCCAGCCATGCGCACCACCTGGTGGCCGAGGGGTTCTCGTCCGTCGGCACCCGCGGCTACCACTACCGCCTGCTGGCGACGCTGGAGCAGTTCGGCCCGGCCAGCCAGGCCGCGCTGGGCCGCCGTAGCGGCATCCACCTCAGCGACATGGTCGCGACGATCAACGAGCTCGCCGATCGCAAACTGGTCGAGCGCGCCTCGGACCCCTCCGATCGGCGGCGCAACATCGTCTCGCTGACCGCCGCAGGCAAGCGGCAGCTGCGGCGACTGGAGAAGCGGCTGGCCGAAACCCAGGACGAACTGCTGGCTCCGCTTTCACCCGAGGAGCGACAGCGGTTGACCGAGCTGCTGTCCAGGCTGTTGGACCACCACAATCGGCGAACCGGCAACCCCGAAGAGCCGTGGCGTTGACAGTGAACACGCCCAAGAATTGCTCGAAGGCGCGCGGTCCGCGAAGCTGTTGGCAGAGTTCTGGACACCCCGGTCCGCTCCACCGGGCCTACGCCGGCCGCTGGCCGCCGCGCCCTCGACGAGGGAAGGACAGGGTCGTAGGGGAGCGCAGGCAGCGGCTCTCGCAGGTAGGCCCGATCAGCTTGGGCCTGAGCCTTACAACAGGCTAAGCGCCCCTCGTCGTTAATTCGTCAGGGATCGTGTCAGGCGGTGGGGTCGTTGAGGTAGAGGCCGCAGGCGCAGTCGAGGGCTTCTTCCGGATCGCCGGCGTGCAGTCCGCTGGGTAGAACCGAGTCCTGGTAGCTGCCGCGGCTGGCCAGGTAGATCGCGAAGCCCCACCTGCTGGCGGAACCGCAGTAGCGGAGTCGGCACAGCGGCAGCGTGGTGCCGTCGGTCAGTTGTCCGTCGATGTAGGCGAAGACGCCGCGATAGCGTACGGCTACGGCGGTCAGGTCCGGCCAGTGTGTGCGGGCGTGCGCGCTCAGCCGTTGACGCAGGCTGGTCCTGGTCGACTCGGGTGGAGGCTTGGCCACGGGGTTATCGTGTCCCACGATTGCTGCGGCGTGTCGGTTCGGCACGGTGGCGGTGCGGGTGGCAGAACATGCCGATGTCCCCGTCAAGCCCCTACTCGATTGTTTTGCGCGCCGATGAGCGTGCCAGTCTGCAAGGGTTGGCTCGCCGACCCACGACCTCGTACCGCCTCGTCGTGCGGGCCCGGATCGTCCTCGCCGCCGCCGAAGGCGCCAGCAACACCGCGATCGCTGCCGGTCAGCGGGTGCACGTGGACACGGTGCGTAAGTGGCGGGTCCGGTTCTTGCGGCGGCGTCTCGATGGGTTGGCGGACGCGCCGCGTTCTGGCCGGCCGCGCCGGTTCACCGATGTACAGGCTGCGCAGGTCAAAGCCCTCGCGTGTGAGTTGCCGGCCGAGCGTGGGGTGCCGCTGTCGCGGTGGAGCGCCGACGATCTGGCGGGCGAGGCGGTAGCCGCCGGCGTGGTGGCGGACATCTCGGCGGCGACGGTGGCCCGCTGGCTGGCCGCTGATGCGATCAAACCCTGGCGGCACCGGTCGTGGATCTTCCCTCGGGACCCTGACTTCGCCGCCAAGGCCAGTACCGTGCTGGACCTGTACGCACGCAGGTGGGACGGGCACCCCCTCGGGGAGGGTGACCATGTGATCAGCGCGGATGAGAAGACCTCGGTCCAGGCCCGCTGCCGCTGCCACCCGACCCTGCCACCTGGCCGGTCGAGGCTGATGCGCGTGGAGCACGAGTACGAACGCGGCGGCGCCCTGGCCTATCTGGCAGCGTTGGACGTGCACCACGGCAAGGTGTTCAGCCGCTGCGAGCCCTCGACCGGGCTGGCGCCGTTCGCCCGGCTGGTCGAGCAGGTCATGACCAGCGAACCCTACGCCTCAGCAGAGCGGGTGTTCTGGATCGTGGACAACGGCTCCTCCCACCGCGGGCAGGCGTCCATCGACCGGCTGAGCGACACGTGGCCCACCGCCAGGCTGGTCCACCTGCCGATCCACGCCAGCTGGTTGAACCAGATAGAGATCTACTTCTCGATCGTGCAGCGCAAGGTCGTCACCCCAAACGACTTCTACGACCTGGACGATGTCGCAGACCGGCTCGTCGCGTTCCAGGAGCACTACAACCTCGGCGCCCGACCGTTCAACTGGCGATACACCAAGAAAGACCTCGATTCCCTACTCAAACGCCTCGCCAGCCACGGAACACTCCCCACGGCCGCGTAACCCCCGACGAATTAACGACGAGGGGCACTTAGCCTCGATCCACCGATGCGGTTCGTGTTGATCGCAGTTGAATAGATTTGATCCGATGTGGTTTCGGGGCAGGGTGGATTCGCCGATTACGTGGTCGGCTTGCTCGGGGCAGGGTTGTGCGGGGGTGG
>NZ_JBDPLT010000076.1:0-26209 GCF_039871775.1 Plantactinospora sp. B5E13 | reverse complement strand
GGACCCGACCGCGCCGGGTCAGTCGGGGTCAGTGCGCGTGGTCGTGGGCGTCGGCGCTGGCAGCGCGGATCTCGTCCAGGCTGATCTGGGCGCCGGCCGCGTCGGTGATCTTGATCCGCTCCATCACCAGCGCGAGCGCCTTGCCGCGACGGACGTCGCCGAAGATCGCCCCGGCGGTGCCGGACCGGACCAGCTGGTCGTAGTACTGCTGCGGGGCCACTCCGGCGTGCTGCGCCCGGTGCACGATCTCGTGACCGAACTCGTCGTCGGTGACCTGCACCTCCTCGGCGTCCGCCAGGGTGTCGAGCAGCAGCTGGATCTTGACACCCTGGGTGGCCGCCTCGGCCAGCTCGGCGTCGATCTGCTCCTCGGTCTTCTCCTCGGCGGCGAGGTACTCCTCCAGCGAGGCGCCGATCCGCTCCAGCTGGTCGACCATCGCCTGCTTGCGGTGCTCGACCTCCTCACGGACCACACCCTCCGGAGCCGGCACCTCGGCAGCCGCGACCAGCTGCTCCAGGGCACGGTCCCGGGCGGCGTAGATCTGCTCGACCTTCTTGCCCCGGGTGATCCGCTCCCGGACGTCGCCACGGAGCTCGTCGAGGGTGTCGAACTCGCTGGCCAGCTGCGCGAACTCGTCGTCGAGGGCGGGCAGTTCCTTCTCCTTGACGGTCCGGACCGTCACCGCCACGTCCGCGTCCCGGCCGGCGAAGTCCCCGCCGACCAGCTGGGTCACGAAGGTCGTCGACTCGCCGGCGGCGAGGCCGACCAGGACCTCGTCCAGCCCGGGCAGGAGCTGCTTGCTGCCGACCTCGTGCGAGATGTTGGTGGCCGAGCCGCCCGGCACCTCCTCGCCGTCGACCGTCGCCGCCAGGTCGATCTGCACGTAGTCGCCCTCCTGGGCGGCCCGCTCGACCGTCTTCAGCGTGGCGAACCGCTCCCGCAGGCTGCTGACCTGGGCGTCGATCTCGCTGTCGTCGATCTGCAGCTCGTCGACGGTCACCTCGATGGTGGCGAGGTCGGGCAGCGTCAGCTCGGGGCGTACGTCGACCTCGGCGGTGAACTTCAGCGCGTCGCCGTCGGTGAACTCGGTGATCTCCACCTCGGGCCGGCCCAGCGTCTTCACGTCGTGCTCACGGACCGCGGCGAGAATGTTCTCCGGGATGGCGTCCTGGACGGCCTCGTTCAGCACCGTGCCGCGGCCGACCCGCTGGTCGATCACCGCCGACGGCACCTTGCCGCGCCGGAAGCCGGGCACGTTCACCTGCGAGGCGATCTCCCGGTACGCCTTCTTGAGGCTCGGCTCGAGCTCGACGAACGGCACCTCGATGGCGAGCCGCACGCGCGTCGGGCTCAAAGTCTCGACGGTGCTCTTCACAGGCGTACTCCTTGACGGATCTCGATCTTGATTCTGGGCCGGATTCAGCCCATCGAGTGTAGGCGAGCCGGCGTGGCTGCCCGGCGGCACGGGGTGGGCATGCTCACGCCGTGCCGGCGGACGACAGTCGGGGTGGCGGGATTTGAACCCACGGCCCCTCGCTCCCAAAGCGAGTGCGCTACCAAGCTGCGCCACACCCCGTGGCGTGGAAGAGTGTATGCCTCCACGCCCGGGTCGCGCCCGCCCGGTCTCCGCCCGCCCCTTCCGTGTCGTCCCGATCCAGCTCAATCCGGGCGTACGGGGAGCGCATGCGTCGTCGTACGCCAGGCTTTGATCTTGGCTGGTCGGGGCTGCGGGGAGCGCCCGCGACCGCGCCCGGCGGGCGACGGGAGGCGGTGATCGGCGACGCCACCGGCATACCCGGTACCCACCCGGAAGGGTGACCGGTTAGGCTAGCGGTCGCGTCCCGGGTGACTGGGGCGAGCGCGGGCGTAGCTCAATGGCAGAGCTTCAGTCTTCCAAACTGACGGTGCGGGTTCGATTCCCGTCGCCCGCTCCACACCCTCCGGCCCAGGTCAACGGCGTTTTCGCCGAACCTGGGCCGATCTGTTTCCCGCTCTGATCGATCTTGCGGGCCAGCCGCGTGCCATTAGCCAACACGGGCCGGTACGGCAGCTGGCCCGTCGTCCGGGTCGGAGCCCCTTACGCCGCCGCCCAGTCGACCGCCCGCCGCCAGTTGCCGGAACGCAACACCGCACCCTTCTCCCCCGGAGCGGTCAACCGCCCTTCCTCATCGAGGCAGAACGGCGACCAGCAGTAGCGACATCAGACCTCGACGAGGCCGCAGCGCTCATCTGCGCCGGGCTTCGAGAACTCGCACAGCCCCTGGCAGTGCCGGGCGACAGCAGCAACCAGCAGCAGACGACGACCGACGCCCAGGCAAGGTAGACGAGCATCACTGGCGGCAACCGATGGTCGCGGCATGTGCCGAAACGCTCTTTGTTGGGGTCAAAGCGGCCGGGAAGCAGGCTGCGGCGGCCTGCTCCGGGCTGGTGGCGACCTCCGGCCGGCGCCGGGCGAGGACAACGCCCTCATCGTCACCGATAAGACGCGGCGACGACTGCCTCGCGGACTGCCCGCTCGTACTGGTTGCGGCGGAACACGAAGGGCCCGAAGCTCCCGTAGTCGCGCTGGGTGCGGTGCGGCTGAGCGAAGCCCCGCCACGTCACCAGGTCGCCGGCGGCGCCAATGTGGGCTTCGAAGGGCCAGCAGCCGACCTCGCCGCAGTTACAACCAAGGAGGGCGACAGAGCCTCGCTTGGCCCAGTAGGCAGAGTCGGGTAGTCCCGTGAGATAGGCGGCGAGGTCGCCGAAGTCGAAGTGGTCGAGGACGATCCCGGCATACTCGCCGGGCGCGTCGTAACCGGCCGCGTGCTCGAAGCCGGTGGCCAACTCCACGAGGCTCACGTTGTCGACGTACGGCAACAGCTCGCGGCCCGGGTCGGGGCCATCGCCCCACGGACGGACCTCGAAACGGACCTGGCGGATGAGCTGTGGGGTCGGCACAACGCCAAGTTTGCCGGCGACCACAACGTACCCGTGATCAGCCGGGCGGTACGACCCGCTCGACCGGGCTGTGGCGGTCACGACCGCAGGCGGTCGAAAGTGCTGCTCCAACCCTGGTGCTGGACCCGGACTACCGACATATAGATTCCGGAACTCGTCGTCGTAGTCGATGTCGTCGATCCACCGGACGTTCCGCCTCATCTGGTCGGCAGCCAGGAAGACGGCCCCGTAGGCGGGCTCCCCGAACACCGTGCGGTAACTCTCGCCGCGGGCCGGCGCGGCCCACCTGCCTTCCCGCATCACATCGAGCAGGGTGGATGGGAGGGGGAGCCTGTCGGCGTACACGGGGCCGATGTTAGTTGTCGATGTCGTAGCCGGACCGACCGTGCCGATACACCTACGCCAAGCCCCGGCCGTCGGACCGGAGCCTCGCTCGCCGGGTCCGCTGGCCCAGCTCGAACACCACATCGGCGCGCCGTTGCCGGCCGCCGTCCGGGAGTGGTTCCGGTATGGCGGCGCCGACCGGGCCGCCGCCCTCGGCGACAACCTGATCACCCGTACCAGCGATCTCACCGGTCCCGCCGTCAACCGCTTCCTTGCGGCCGGTCACCTGCTGCTCGAGACCGACAGCCAGCACTGCTGCCGGTGGATTGTCAGCGTCTCCCCCGGTGACGACGACCCGCCGGTGTACCTGGTCGACCCGGACGACCAGGCCTGCGCGACCCGCACCCGGTACGCGGACACGTTCTCCGCCTACGCGTTCTCGTGCGTCTGGGACGCGACCCTCTGGCGCAACAACCCGTTGACCGGCTTCGACCACCCGCTCCCAGCGGACGTCGTCGACCGGCTGACGGAATGGCTCACCGCGTTGCCGACCACGTACGGCTGGGCGGTGAACCAGTCCTGCAACGCGGTGTACCGGTTCGGCGGCGAGGCGGAGGCCGCGTTGGCCGTTGTCGGTGACACCGCCGTCTGGAGTGCGATCTACGCGCCGTCGCCCGCGCTCCGGCACCACCTGGCGGACATCGTCGGCATCCCGGACGACGAACCGGCTCCACAGCGGCTGAATCCCGCCTGATGATCCGGGACGGCACCGGCGGCGGCCGGACGTCCGTGCCGACGACGGTACGAGGCATGTCAGTACGACCACACCGGCCTGGCTCAGCCGATGTGCAGCAGCAGCACCTCGTCCTCGCCGAGCCGGGCGACGCTGTCGTGCAACAGGGTCAGCCCGTCCAGTCCCGCCTGGCCGCTCTCCTCGAACTCCAGCCCCATCTCCGTGAAGTGGTCCGCCAGCTCCGCCGCCACATGTCCGGCCGGGTCGAGCTGGCGCAACAACTCCTCGTTGCCCGAGGTAATCAGGCTGATCAGGCCGTACGTCTCGGAGATCGCCACGGCCTCGGCGTCGAACTCGGCCGACTCCAGGTCCACGTCGCGATCATCCAGATAGGTCAATACGTGCAGCATGCAGTAACCCGACCAGTCGTAGCTCGTCGCCAGCCCGCGTCCGTGCTCAGCCAGGTAGCCGCGGAACGCGGCCGGCGACGTCCGGGCCAGCCGGGCGAGCTCCGGCACGTCGCCGCGATGCAGCAGGGTCAACGACGCGATGGCGGACAACCGGCACCGTCCTATCCACGATTGCGCGCCCCAACGATCCTGACGCACGGCCACGGTAGGCGACGGCACCGACAACAACGGTCAGGCGAGTGCGAGGCGGAGGACGACCTCGCCGTGGTCGTCGTGCTCGCCGGTCTGGCTGAAGCCGAGACGCCGGTAGAAGCCGGCCGGGCCGTCCTCCCCCGGTACGTGGCTGGTCAGTAGTTCCGTCGCCCCCTCCGCCCGGATCAGTTCCACGATCTGGCGTACGACCTGCTGCCCGTAGCCGCGACCCTGGTGCCGCTCGTCGATCAGCAGTTTCCACAGGAACCACGGGCCGAGGATCTCCGGCGGCTGCGGTGGCACGTTCCAGCTCACCATCACGAAGCCGACCGGCTCGTCTCCGGCGTAGACGGCGCGGTACCAGGGTCGGGCCTGCGGGTACTCGGCGGCCTCGGCCAGTGAGTCCGGCACCGAGCTGACAAAACGCTCCTGTTCCGGTGCGACCCGCAGGGCGAGGACAGCGGCGCGGTTCTCGGCGGTGATCTCCCGCAGCGTCACGGTCATGGCTGGCAGGCTAGCCGCAGACCGGCTCACGGCGGGGGTCAGCTCGCGCCGTCGGTCAGCTCGCGGAGGTGGCGCAGGCCGGCGCGTCCGTCCAGCACCACCTCGCCGAGCGGGGCGAACCCGGTGTGCCGGAGCACGGCAAGCGACGCCGGATTGTCGAGGGCGGCCGAGGCGTAGAGGCGCCGCAGCCCGTACGCGTCCCGGGCCAGCGCGCAGACCTGTCGTACGCCGTCCTTCGCCATCCCCCGCCCGGACACCCGTTCGGCCACCCGGTAGCCGAGCTCGGCACTGCCGTCGGCGATGTCGACGAGGTTGAACCGGGCCAGCACAGCGCCGTCGTCGTCCACCAGGACATGGAACTGGCAGGCGCCGGTGGCCTGTTCGGCGAGGAGAGCGCTGTGCCGGTCGGCGAATCCGGTGAAGTAGTCGTCGCCCCGATCCGGCACCGAACGCGCGAAGTAGGCTCGGTTCTGTCGCTCGAAGTCGAGCAGTGCCGGGGCGTGACGTGCGGCGAGCCGCTCGAGTTCGGGCATCGGATCACGGTAACAACCGCGGTTGGTGCCGCGCCGGTTCCGGCCCGTCCGCCGGGCTGCTGTCGTCCGTACCGGTGGGCGGTGGCGGTGGCGGCTGTTCGGTGGTCAGGGCTGCTGGGCGGCCAGCATCGGCACCAGGTGCGTCTTGCGCAGGAAGAGCTCGCCGGTCCAGCCGACCCCGGCGGCGAAGCCGATCCCGTACCGCCGGGCGATCCGCTGCTGCCAGTCGGGGTCGGTGACGGCGAGCAGGCTCGCCGAGGCGGCCAGGTCCGCCAGGTTCACCACCAGTACGTCCAGCCCCAGCCTGCCCCGCACCCGGTGGTACGCCGGCCAGAAGTCGTCACGGTCGGCGAGTGCGGACGCGCCCGGCGCCTCCAGTTGCGCCAGTCCGAGTCGGGCCACCCGGTGGGTGAAGACCTTGACGTCGGCCGCGAGGACAGCTTCGGTCGGGCCGTCGACCAGCCGGGCCCGGGCGGCCCGTAACCGAGTCGCGAGGGTGTCGCCGCAACTGGTCAGGGTGTCGAGCCGGTCGTACGCGGCCCGGTCCCGGGCGGTGGTCGAGGGTGCCACGAACTCGAGGGTGTTGCTGAGGATGCCGCCCTGGAGCAGCACCGCGACCGCCGGACCGGGTCCCGTGCCGCGCTCGGCGTACCGCTCGGCGATCAGGGTGCAGGCCGCGCCGACGTACTGGTTGTCGATCCGGGCGTGTGGGAAGGCCGACGGGTCGCCGCCGGGATGGTGGTCGATCACCATCCGGACCAGGGCGGGGCGGACCCAGGTCGGCAACTGCTCCGGGTGGTGGGTGTCGACCAGTACGACCGTGTCGTGGTCGGAGGGCGGCACGGTGGGTGGCAGGGCCACTCCGGCGACGGTGAACAACTCCCGCGTCTCGGTGTTGATCTCGCCGGCCAGCGCGACGGTGAGCGGTGCGGGAACCCCGGCCGAGCCGGCGAGACCGGCCAGGGCGACGCAGCCGGCCACCCCGTCGGTGTCCGGGTTGACGTACGACGTCGTGACGCCGACCATCCCGCTGTCTCCCTCCCGCCGGCAATTCTGGATCACTGTCAGCCCGGCACCGGAGCGGCGACGACAGTCGCGCGGTCCACGGCGGCCACGCCGGCGGTGAGCGCGTCCACGTCGAGCACCACCGCAGTCGCGGGGTCGCCGGCCGTACCGTCCGGTCCGGCGTCGGGGCCGGGCGTACCGTCCGGTTCGACGGCGGGGCCGGGCGTACCGTCCGGTTCGGCGGCGGGGCCGGGCGTACCGTCCGGTTCGGCGGCGGGGCCGGGCGTACCGTCCGGTTCGGCGGCGGGGTCGCCGGGCGGCCGGGTCCGGCCCGACCCGGCGAGTTCCCGCCACCGCTGCGGGCCGACCACGACGGCGGGTATCCCGAGTTCGCGCAGTACCACCCCGACGTGCCCGAGCACCGATCCGGTGCCGAAGACAAAACCGGATCCCCGACCGCACCGGTATACCAGCGGCAGCAGGTCGGTGGTGGCCCGTTCGGCAAGGAACACGACGTCGACGAACTCGTCCCCGCGATCGGGCCGGTCGTGCAGGTGGGTGTCGAGCGACGCCTCCGCGCGGTCGGGCGCGGCGACCGTCAACCGGCCGCGGGCCCGCCCCGCCGAGATGACCCCGGTGTCGAGCAGGCCGACGTCGGGCGGGGTCGCCGGGCGGTCCGGCTCCGCGACGTCGATCAGGTACGCCCGAACGGTGTCCCCCTCCGCCAGCAGCCCGAACTCCAGGACGGCGTGCTCGGCTCCGGTCAGCATCGGCCGGAGTTGACGTACCGCCTCGCCCAGCTGGGAGTCGGTGGGCAGGTGCCGGATCGGCCGTTCCTCGCGTACCACGTGACCGTCGACGAAGCGGTAGGCGATCTCCTGCTCCGGACAGTGCCGGGAGAGCACCCGCAGCGTCCGGTCCAGCACGTACCGGGAGGTGACCACCACACCCTTCGGGACGAAGTGCCCCTGCGCGAGTTCGACCAGGTAGCCGTCGGCGGTGCGGCGCAGGATCCCGGTCCACGGCGCGTCGTGGATCTCCTGCACCAGGCAGACCGCCAGCCACGAGGTCCCGAGCCCGCGTGCCAGCACCGCCGACACGGTCGGGTCCAGGTCCGGACCGGCCGTCGCGAACTCGCGTACCACCGCATTGTCGACCCGTTCCGGCCAGAGCAGCACCACGCTGAGGCCGGCCGCCCCCGGCTCCGACCCGAACCACAGCCGGCGTCCGTCGGCCGGGTCGCGGCCGACCACCGCCGTGGCCCGCGACATCGGTACGCCCGCCCGCAGCGCCCGCCGCCGCAGCGCCAGCTTGTGGTGCCCGGCCACGATCCGGGGCAGGGCCCCGATCGCCTCGACCGAGGAGAGTTCCACCTCGGCGGCGGCGGGCAGCACCACCGGCCGGGCCTGCAACACCCAGAGCGTGCCGGTGCCGGCTTCGACCGCCCACTCCAGATCCACCGGTACGCCCCAGAGCGCCTCCACCCGCAGGCCGACCGCCCGCAACTCGGCGATCCGGGGCCGCATCCCGGTCAGCGGGGTGCCGGTCCCCTCCGGGAGGTCACCGGTCCTCGGCAGTTCGACGTACTCGCCGGGGACCCAGCCGTCGACCAGGCGGTCGCCCCGTCCCTCGACAGCGGCCAGCACCAGCCGTCCCCGGTCGTAGGTGATCGGGTGTGCGGAGAAGAGCACACCGGCGAACGCGCAGTCGACCAGGCGCTGCAGGATCACCCCGGTCGGGCGGGTGCCGGCGGCCCGGCGCACCTCGGCGACGGCTTCGGCCGCCTCGTCGGCGGTCATCGTGCCGAGCACCGTGCGGAACGAGCCGGCCAGGGACCGCTCGGCGCTGTCCTCGCCGTACACCGAACTCCGGACCGCCAGGGGTGCCCGGTCCGGCACCGCCGGCCCGCCGACGAGTGTCCGCAGCACCTCCCGCAGTTCGGCGGGGGTCGGTGGTGCGGTGTCGGCGGGTACCACCACCGCCGGTGGTACGGCGATCCCGGCCTCGGCGAGCCGGCGCAGGTTCCACGCCTTCCCACCCCAGGCGTGCCGCCGCACCGGTCGGTCCGCCCGCAGTGGCCGGATCACCGCCGGCCCGTGGGCCGGGTCAGATGTCACGGCCGTAGCTGTCGAGCAGCGGGACGACGCCGGGCGAGACGTACCGCTTCCACTCGGCCGAGCCGGCCCGCAGCGCGGCCCTGATCTCGGTGCCGGTGGTCAGCCGTTGCGCCATGGTGCGCCGCCACAACGTCTCCACCGGATAGCCGAGCGCTGCCAGGCCACGCCGCTTGCTCTCCCCCCACTCGTCGTAGATCGTGATGAAGAAGGTCGCCTCGTCGGGCGGGGGAAGGTACTGGGACAGCCGGTCCAGCTGGTTGACCGGTGCCGGGACGATGCGCAGGTCGTCGTGGGTCCAGCCGGCGTCGAGGCAGGTGGCCTCCACCATCGTCGCCCGCTGGTGGAAGGTGAACGGGTTGTTCCGGCCGGCCGAGCGTCCCGGGTCCTCGGCGGTCGTGCCGAGGTCGTGCAGGTCGGGATTGGTGATGCCGATGACGAGTCGGGCGCACCGGCGTTTCGCCGCCTGCAGGTACTCGAGGTGGCCAAGGTGCACGGGCTGGAAGCGTCCCAGCACGATTCCGTACCGCCGCTGCTCGGTCACGGCTCGACCACCCCGATCATGTGTCGTCGATGGACTGGCTCTGACCGAGGGTAGCCATGCTCGCACCCGTCGTATACCCCGGCATCGGGACCGACGGCTGCTCAGTAGGATCCGCCACCGCCACCGCCACCGCTGTCCGAGGAGGACGAACCACCGTCACCGCCACCCCAGTCACCGCCACCATCGGTCTCGTGCCGGTCCTCGACGCCGTTGTGCCCGAGGAGGCCGCCGACCCCGAAGTAGCCGCCGATGCCGCCCGTCCGTTGTCCCCGCCGGACCCGCTGGTCCCGACGGAGCTGCCGCGCCGCGCGGCGGGCACGTTCCCCCGGAGTCAGCCGGGACTCCTGCCGCCGGACCGCGACGACGGTCGCCGCACCGGTCGCCAGCACCACCACGAGCGTCACCACGACCCAGAAGCCAGTCACAGCATCGACGGTAGACACGGCTGTCCAGGCCCGGCGGTGCCCGACCTCGGCCCGGCAGCCCACCGCTTGGTGGACCGCCGGTCAGTGGGGTCCGATGGCGCCGACGATCGCCATGATGGTGAAGGTCCGCCCGCGGCGGCGGCTCAGTACCGCGAAACAGGCGCTCAGCACGACCAGGTCCAGTTCCGCCCAGGCGCCGGTGACCTCGACCCGGACCGGCGCGCCCGGCCGCCGGGCCTGGTGCACGGTGATCCGGTTCGCGCCCCTGGTGAGGGCGCTGACGCACCGCCCCGGCGCCCACCGGACGGGCCCGCCGGGGCCCGGCACCCGCGATTCGTCCGGCTGCAGCCGGACAACCGGCCGACCGGCCGACCGGGCCACCATCCCGAGCCGGTGGACGTCGGTACTGGCCACCTCGAAGCTGCCGGCGGCGGTCCGGATCTCGCCGCGTCGCATCGAAACGCCGGTCCGCAGGGTGGCCGGACGGTCCGCCAGGACATAGGCACCGCGCCGCCTGCGCAGGGTCAGGATCGACGTGGTCATCGCGGGTTCCGTCCACCGGCCCGGGGCAGTCCGACGATGAGGACGCCGGCGCAGACCAGGTGCAGGGCGACCAACCCGAGCCGGGCGGCCGGATCGACCCCACCGAGCGGGCCGACCAGCGAGCCGACCAGCACCACCGAGGCGACCACGGTCCAGATCAGGCGGGCCCGTGCGGTGAACCGCTCCAGGAGTGCCAGCAGACCCCAACCGGCCAGCGCCGCGATGCCGGACGCCACCGCCACGGCGCCGGGTCCGACCGTGGCGACCGGGTCACCGGTACGGACCGCGAGGTCGACACCGGCCAGCGAGTCGAGCGCGAAGAAGACGGCCTCGGCGGCGAGTATCGTCGCGACGACCACTCCGGTGCGGCGTACCCCGGTGGCGGCGCCGGTCCGGGAAACCCTGGTTTCTGTCATGTCGCCGAGTCTCGGCGGCGAAGCCGGGCGGGGCATCGGACCGGCGGGCCCGGGCCGTACGACTTTGGTCGGTGGCCACCGTCCACCGTCACATCTAGCCTGGTCACATGGTTGCGACCGACTTCGACTGTCCGCCCCGACCGGTGGCCCGGCGCCCGTCGCGGTCCACAGTGGTCGTCTGCACCGCCGCGGTCGGGCTGCTTGTCGGCGCCACCGTCTGGAGCCGGCTCGCCGCGGAACCGGCCGGCCTCGACTGGCTCGACGTGGCGGTCGCGGTGACCGGGTGCGCGCTGGTGCCGGTGACACTGCGCTGGCCGGTCGGCGGTGGGCTCGCGCTGGGCCTGCTGGCGGTGCTCTCCCCGGTTGCGACCCCGGCCGCCACGTTCGGTGCGTTCCACGTGGCCCGGCGGCGGCCGTTCGCCCAGGCCGTCGTGGTCTCCGTCGTCGGGGTGGCCGGGCACGCGGCGCAGGGCTGGTGGCGGCCGTACCCCGGGTTGTCGTACGGCTGGCTGCTGCTGCTCACCGTGCTGGCGTACGCCGCGCTGCTCGGTTGGGGCACCTGGGCGCGGGCCCGGGCGGCTCTGGTGAACTCGCTACGGGAGCGGGCCCGCCGGGCCGAGGCCGAGCAGGGCCGCCGGGTGGTCGAGGCCCGGCTGGCCGAACGGACCCGGCTCGCCCGGGAGATGCACGACGTGCTGGCGCACCGGCTGTCGCTGCTCGCCGTCTACGCGGGCGCGCTGGAGTATCGTCCCGACTCGTCGCCGGAGCGGCTCTCGGCGGCCGCCGGGGTCATCCGCGCCGGCGTGCACCAGGCGCTTGACGAACTCCGCGAGGTGATCACGCTGCTCCGTCAGGATCCGACCGACACCGAACCGGACGGGCCCGGCCCGGCACTGGACGACGTCCCTCGACTCGTCGGGGAGGCGCGCGAGGCCGGTCTGGTCGTCGACCTCGACGACCGGATCGGCTTGCCGGTCGTCGGGATGACGGCGGTGACCGGACGGACCGCGTACCGGGTGGTCCAGGAGGCCCTCACCAACGCCCGCAAGCACGCCGGCGGGCAGCCGGTGACGGTGACGCTGGCCGGCGAGCCGGGCGGGACGCTGACCGTCGACGTACACAATCCGCTCGCGCCCGACGTCGAGGCGGCGGCGGCCGACGGGCCGGACGCCGACCTGCCCGGCGCCGGACTCGGCCTGCTCGGGCTCGCCGAGCGGGTGGGTCTGGCCGGCGGCCGGCTCGACCACGCGGTCGACGCGGCCGGCGAGTTCCGCCTGCGGGTGGAGTTGCCGTGGCGGACCTGAACCGACCGGTACGTCTGCTGCTCGTCGACGACGATCCGCTGGTCCGGGCGGCACTCACCATGATGTTGGACGGCGCTCCCGGAATCTGCCTGGTCGCGGCCCTGGCCGACGGTGACGAGGTGCCGGCGGCCGTCGACCGGCACAAGGTCGACGTGGTGCTGATGGACATCCGGATGCCGAGGGTCAACGGGATCGTGGCGACCCGGCGGCTGCGCGCCCGGCCCCACCCGCCGGAGGTGGTGGTGTTGACGACCTTCGACACCGACGACCACGTGGTCCGGGCGCTGCGGGCCGGGGCGAGCGGCTTCCTGCTCAAGGACACCCCGCCGGACCGGATCGTCGACGCGGTGCACCGGGTCGCGGCCGGGGAGCCGATCCTGTCGCCGGCGATCACCCGACGGCTGATGGAACGGGTGACCACCAGCACCGACGCGTACGAGCGGGCCCGGTCGTCGCTGGCGGCGCTGAGCCCCCGGGAACGGGACGTGGTGCTGGCGGTGGCGCGGGGGCGGACGAACGCGGAGATCGCCGCCGAGTTGACGATGACGGTGGCCACGGTGAAGGCACACCTCACGCACATCCTGACCAAGCTCGATCTCGGCAACCGTACGCAGGTCGCGATGCTCGCCCACGACGCCGGTCTGCTCTGATCGTCGCCGCCCCGCGGGGATTCCGGCCGCCGCCGCGCAACCGTACGCTGGGCAGTCGACGTCGTAAGTTGATCATCTGTACGCACCGGAGGAGTGTCGGCCGGCGCCGAGGCCGGCCCCGACCCCGTCGGTGACGTCGGACGGCGATATCGAGGGCAGCGTCGGGCGGTGACGTCGGACCGCTGCGGGGAAGGGAATGGACATGCTTGTCGACTGGCCACTGGAACGGCTGCGCGACTACCTGCCGGAGCGGGACGAACCGGCAGACTTCGACGAATTCTGGGCCGACACGTTGCGGCAGGCGCGGGAGGCCGGCACGCCGGCCCGGTTCGAGCCGTACGACGCCGGACTCACCACAGTGGAGGTGTACGACGTCACCTTCGCCGGTTTCGCCGGCCAGCCGGTACGCGGCTGGTTCCTGGTCCCGGCTCACCTGGAGGGCCGGCTGCCCTGCGTGGTCAGCTACATCGGGTACGGCGGCGGCCGCGGCCTGCCGCACGAGTGGCTCACCTGGAGCGCCGCCGGCTACGCCCACCTGGTGATGGACACCCGGGGCCAGGGCAGCAACGGCTACTACGTCGGCGACACCCCCGACCCCGACCCGGCCGGTCTGCCGCAGACCCCCGGCTTCATGACCCGGGGGCTGACCGACCCGCGGAGCTACTACTACCGGCGGGTCTTCACCGACGCGGTCCGGGCCGTCGACGCCGTCCGGGAACACCCGAGGGTGGACCCGGAGCGGGTGGTGGTGACCGGCGGCAGTCAGGGCGGTGGGATCACCCTCGCGGTCGCCGGACTGGTCGACGGGCTCGCCGCCGTCCTGCCCGACGTGCCGTTCCTCTGCCACTACCGGCGGGCCACCGAGATCACCGACGCGAATCCGTACCAGGAGTTGGTGACGTACCTGAAGACCCACCGGAACCACGTGGAGACGGCGTTCCGCACGCTGAGCTACTTCGACGGGGTCAACTTCGCCGCGCGGGCGACCGCCCCGACGCTCTTCTCCGTCGCGCTGATGGACGCGGTCTGCCCGCCGTCGACCATCTTCGCCGCGTACAACCACTACGCGGGGACGGAGAAGGAGATCACGGTGTGGCCGTACAACGGGCACGAGGGCGGCGCGGGATTCCAGTTCCCCCGCCAGGCCGAACTGCTCCGCCGGATTCTCGGCAAGGACGAGAGCACGCTCGGCTGACCCGTCGGCGGGCCGGCCCGGCTGCGTGACGGACGGGCCGGCCCGCCGACAGCACAGCCCGGCGGGCCGGTCCGGGACCTGCTCGTCCGGAGCGGGCTGTCGAGCCCCTCCTCATCCGGTCGACGGGCCGCCGGAGCCGCTCGCCGCGCCGTTGACCGCCGGTACGACGCCGGGATGCTGCCGCCGCAGCACCGCCACCTTCTCCTGCGCCGCGATCACCACGTGGTCCTGGAGCACCGAGAACACCGGGAAGCCGTCGACGCCGAAGGCGGTGGAGACCGGCCCGCCGACGGGTTCGATGGTCACCCGGGCCACCGGGCTCAGCCGCCGCACCAGGTCGTCCGGCCCGCCCTTGCCCGTGACGACCACGGCCAGCACCCGCTCCCGACCGCCCGGAAAGCTGTCGGCGTACGCGACGAACTCCGGCAGCAGGTGGTGACAGGACGTACAGCCGGTGAGAAAGAACGCGACCAGCCCGCGGCCGGTCAGTTCGGCTCGACCGAGCGTGGTGCCGTCGGTGGTCACCGCCGTGAAGTCACGCACCTTGGTACCCGGGGCGGGCAGGCCGGGTCCGGCGACGGAGGGCGCGGCGTCGGCCGGCCGGGCTCCGGCGGGCGCGGCGGCGTCGCCGGCGCCGACCGGCGGGGTCAGACGGTTGAGCCGGCGCACCATCCCCAGCGTGAGCACCAGGTTCAGCACGCAGATCGCGGTCAGCGTGACCGTCGCGGCAGTCGAGGACATCGTCGGCGAACCTTCCAGTGAGTCGGCTGACCAGTCAGTCGCGGACCTTCCAGTGCCGCGGGGCGAACAGCTCGAGGACGTCGTCCAGCCGGATGACAAAGAGCGCGACGGCGCCACCGAACAGTGCGGCCAGCAGCGTCTCCGGTTGGGCCAGCTCCGGCTGCCGGGCGGCGGGTGCGGCCACCGCCGCCGCGCCGGCCAGCAGGCTGAGCAGCACGTTCCGGATCACCTCCGCCCGTCCCATCGGCCGGGTGGAGACGCCGAAGCACCGGCACGGCACCGACACCCCACGCCGGGACAGCCAGGCGATCGATCCGGCGAAACCGGCGATGGTGACCGCGGCCAGGGTCAGCCCCGCGACGCTGGTCGCGGTCGGGACCAACAGGACCAGCGCGGCGGTCTCCGTGGTCAGCATCGCCACCCCGACGGTACGGACGTACCGGTGCGGTACGACCGTCAGCTCACGCAGCCAGCCGAGGAAATCGGGGAACGCGGTACGGCCCCCGACCTTGGTGGCGATCGAGACCGCCAGGACCGCGCCGACCAGGAACCGGGCGACGAGCACCAGGTATCCGGTCATCGCCGCCTCCCGGCCCGGCGGGGCCGCCCGGGTTCAGTCCGGCTCACGGCGGCCTCCCAGGTGGCGGGCGAGGAACGACTCGGCGGCGGACCGGAACGCGAGGGCGTTGTGCGGCTTGTGGAAGCCGTGCCCCTCGTCGGGGAAGAGCAGGTACTCGTGGGCCACGCCGTGTACGCGGAGCGCCTCGACCAGTTGGTCGGCCTCGGAGATCGGGACCCGGGGGTCGTTGCGGCCGTACGCCAGCAGCAGCGGAATCCGGATGTCCGCCACCCGGGACAGCGGCGAACGGGACCAGAGCAGCTCGGCGTCGGTCTCGGGATCACCGACCCGGCGCCGGAGCTGGTTGCCCACCGCCTTCCAGTACCCGGGCACCGACTCGATGAAGGTACGCAGGTTGACCGGGGCCGCCACCGCCACCGCGCAGCGGAACAGCTCCGGGGTGAACGCGGCGCCGACCAGCGCGGCGTACCCGCCGTACGAGATGCCGGTGATCGCCACCCGGTCCGGGTCGGCGTAGCCGCTGTCGACGACCCACCGCACCGCGTCGACGAGGTCGTCCTGCATCCGGCCGCCCCACTCCCGGTCGCCGGCGACCATGAAGTCGCGGCCGTAGCCGGTGGAGCCCCGGTAGTTCACCTCCACCACCAGGTAGCCCCGGTTGGCCAGCCACTGCGATTCGGCGCGGAACCCCCAGCGGCTGCGGTTCCACGGGCCGCCGTGGACGTTGACCACGGTGGGCAGGCCGCGTCGGGCCGCCCCCGGTGGGAACGTCAGGTAACCGTGGATGGTCAGCCCGTCCCGGGCGACGTACGAGACGGGCTCCATCCGGGCGAGCGGGTACCCGGCGAGTTCCGGCTGGTGGGTGAAGAGTTCCTCGACCTTTCCGGTCTCGCGTTCGTACAGCCGGAACGCGGTCGGTCCGTCATCGACGTTGTCCTGCAACAACCACCGCCGGTTCGCCAGGTCCCGGCCGAGTGGCATCACAGCTCCCCGGCTCGCCGCCCTGATCCGGGTCAGGTCGTACGCCGTCTCGGTGCTGAAGGCCACCAGGTCGATCCGCTCCCGTTCCACCACCGCGATGTCCACCTGCCCGGTCACCGGGTGCAGGCTGGCGCCGACCACGTCGTACCCGGGGTCCTCGTAGAGCACCTCGACCGCGCCGGTGACCGCGCTGAGCCGGAGCAGGCGGGCGGTCCGGGCGTCCTGCGGGGAGAGCAGCAGCAGGTCCTTGCCGTCGCCGGTGAAGCCCAGCAGTTGGGAGTCGGCCGCGTCCTCGTAGCCCAGGGTGAGCAGTTCCCGCCAGTCGCTCTCCTCGTCGTCCCGGGCCATGACGGTGAAGCCCCCGTCGCTGTTGCGGCGCTGGGCCGCGCAGACCCGCAACTGCGGGTCGGTGAGCCAGCCGGCCAGCCCCGCCGCCGACTCGATCAGGCAGCAGTCGCCGCTGCGCAGGTCGACCCGGTAAAGGTCGTTCTGCTCCGGCGATCTCAGATTCATCAGCACCAGGACCTGGTGCGGCACCTGCCGTTGCAGACCGATCACCTGCACCCGGACCCCGTTGTGCGGGGTCAGGTCCCGGGTCCGGCCGGTGACCAGGTCGACCGAGATGAGGTGGTGCCGCTCGTCGCCGTCCCGGTCCGACTGGTAGAGCAGGTGACGGCCGTCCCGGGCCCAGACGTAGTCCTGTACCGGATGTCCGTTCAGGTCGGTGAGCGGCCGGAAGTCCCGGTCGGCCAGGCTGCCGAGCCAGACGTACGGCCCGCCCTCGTACGGGGCGAGAAAGGCGAGGTGGGTGCCGGACGGGGAGAGCGTCGGCATGGCGTACGCGGGTTCGCCGAACAGTACCCGGCGCGGGATGAGCGGGGGCTGGGTCACAGTCGTCCCTTCGAGAGGGCGGTCGGGTCCGGGTCCGGCTCCGCCGCCGATCCGTCCGCCGGAGGCGGGTCGAGGTACGCCGACGCCTGCATCAGGAACAGCCGGGCGTAGTCGCCGTCGCGGGCGATCAGCTCCGCGTGGGTGCCCTGTTCGGTCAGCCGGCCGTCGGCGAAGTGCAGGATGCGGTCCGCCTGCCGGACAGTGGAGAAGCGGTGCGAAACGTAGACGGTCGTCCGGCCCTGCGCGAGTTCCCGCAGCCGGACGAAGAGTTCGTGTTCGCTCGCCGGGTCCAGGGCCGCGGTGGGCTCGTCGAAGACCAGGATCCGGGCGTCGCGCATGAACGCCCGGCTGAGGGCGATCTTCTGCCATTCGCCGCCGGACAGGTTGACGCCCCGGTCGAACCACTTGCCGAGCGGGGTGTCGTACCCGGACGGCAGCCCGGCGACCAGCTCGTGGGCCCCGCCCCGGACCGCGGCGGTCCGGACCCGGTCCGCGTCCTCGATCCGGGTACGGTCGCCGAGCCCGATGTTCTCGGCGGCGGTGGCCTGATAGGTGACGTAGTCCTGGAAGGTCGCCGAGATCGCCGAGCGGAGCTGTTCCGGGTCGAACCGCCGTAGGTCCACCCCGTCGAGCAGAATCCGGCCCTGGTCCGGGTCGTACAGCCGGCACAGCAGCTTGACCAGGGTGGACTTGCCGGCCCCGTTACGCCCCACCACGGCGAGGGTGCCACCGGGCGGGACCTCGAAGCTCACGTCCCGCAGCGCCGCCGTCTCCGCGCCGGGATAGCGGAAGGTCACGTGTTCGAAGACGAGGTGGCCGCGCAGCGGCTCGGGCATCGGCACCGGGCGGTCCGGGCCGGTGACGGCCGGCCGGGCGGCGAGCAGCCGGTGCAGGGTGTCCAGGTAGAGGTTGTTCTCGTAGACGCCGGTGATCTCCCGGAACAGGGTCTGGATCGACATCTGCAGGGCGGCGGTGGCGGCGGTGTACATCACCAGGTCGCCCAGGGTCAGCCGCCCGGCGACCGCCTGGAGGGCGATGTACAGGTACGTCAGCGAGCCGACCCCGATGGTGATCGCGCCCAACCCGGTCGTGGCCAGGCTGCGGGCGACGACCTGCTGCCGCTTGCGCCGATAGAAGACCAGCCCGAGGCCGCGGAACCGGTCGGCGAGGTAGTCGCCGAGCCCGAACAGTTTGACCTCCTTGGCGTAGGCGTCGGTGGTCACCAGGGAGCTGAGGTACCGCATCCGGCGCCGGATCGGCGACGACCAGACCGCCACCACGAAGCCGGCCTTGCCGTACCGGGAGTCGGCGAGGAACGCCGGAATCGGGGCGACCAGGGCGGCCAACGCGACCCAGGGGCTCAACGCCACCAGCAGCGCGACCAGGCTGCCGAACGTGACGACGCTCTGCAACGCGCCGTACAGGCTGGTGATCATGGCAACCGGACGGGTCGACGACTCCTCCTGAGCCTGGCGCACCAGGTCGTACGAGGAGGAGTCCTCAAAGAACGCCAGGTCCAACCGGCTCGCCTGGGTCATCACGCGGAGCTGGACGTCCTGCGACACCCGCTCCTGCAACAGTTCGGTGGTGACGTTGCGCAGCGAGCTGGCCAGCGCGCCCAGGAAGAAGACGAGGAACTGCAGGCTGATGGTGGCGACCACCGCGCCGGTCGCCGTGGTCTGCCACGAGACGCCGGCCAACGGTCCGACCACCCCCTGGTCCGGCAGTCCGGTCGAACGCACCGCGACGGCGTGGGTCACCGCGTCGATCAGCAGTCGGCTGATCAACGCGGTGGCGGCCGGCACCAGCCCGACGACCACGGTGGTGGCCGCGAGACCGAGGGTGAGCAGCGGGCTGACCCGCCACACCAGGCGCAGCATCCGGGGAATGCCCCGGACGGTGGTGACCACGGACCGCCGAGCCTCACCCAGCGCGGCGCTCACACTGCGTGCCGGGCGGCGGGTCGGCTCCGGCTCGGCGAGGTCGGTCGAACCGGTGATCCCGCTACGCGGATCGTCGGCCGGCACGCCCTTGAGATAGAAGGGTGGCATATGACTCCACTCGACGTGCTTCGCGGGGGGAGTAACGGTCGGTCAGGTCGTCGTCAGGTACCCCTCGCTGACCAGTTGGCGGATCAGCAGCAAGCGGCTGTCGTCGTCCAGCGAACCGGGGATGTCGTGACCGGTGAAACTGTCCGCCTTCGCCATGAAGGCCAACTCCTCCTCGACGTACTCGGGGAGGTCGATCCGCTTTCCGTGGAACTCCAGGTGGATCTCCTCGTCGTCCCGGGTGAGACGCCACTGCAGGTCGGGCCGGCGACGTACCGGGGTGGACAGGGTGAGCGACGGTGCCGCCTCGAGGTCGAGCAGGTGCCCGGCCAGCGAGGGGTGGCGCCGCTGCAGCATCCGGCTCGCCGCACGGTCGATCAGGTTCGCCGTCTCGACCCGCCGGGCCAGAAGTTCCATCAGCTCGCGCAACCGCGAGGCGGCCACACGCTGCAGGTCCTCCCGCCCGACGAACCCGGGCGGCAGCGCGGTCCGGAACTGGACATCGCTGGTCAGCACGCCGTCGACCGCGTCCCGGATGACGTGTGCCCAGACCATCGGGTTGATGCCGATCGTCAGATGCAGGGACGCCGCCTCGTTGGCCCGCGCCGCGTGCACCGTGCCCCGGGGCACGTACGCCAGGTCGCCCGGGCGGAGCACGAAATCCTGGATCGGGTCCCCGGCCCCCGCCTTCGGCATGGCGTAGCCCTGCTGGTAGAGCGGAAGCTCGGTCTGGGTCGGGTGGAAGGTCCAGTTCTTCGTGCCGTAGAGCTGCAACACGAACACGTCGTGCGTGTCGTGGTGCGGGGTCAGGCCCCGGCTGCCCGGTGGGGTCAGGTAGACGTTGGCGTGGATGCCGACGCTCAGCTCGGTGGCCAGCGTCCGGCACAGCGCGCCCAGCACCGGCAGTCTCTCGTGCAGGAACTTGATGTTTATCGTGGCGCCACCCCGGTACTGGGCGTACAACGACTCCAGCCCACTGATCTTGCTTTCCGGAGTGCTCGCCAGCAGTTGGCCGACCGGCGTCTCCTCCCCGTCCTTGACCAGCCGTAGGTCGTTGTCGTTCAGGCTGGACCGGGCGAGGACGGCGTCGACGTCGGCGAGCGTGAGCAGGTGAGAGTAGAACGAGGGGTCGTCGCGGTGGATCACCAACGGCTGCTTCTCCCAGTAGTCCCGGAAAAAGGAGTCGACGGTCGTTGGTGACAACAGCTCGGCAAGCCCGACCGGAGGCCGCCGGGTATCGGCGGCCTCCGGGGTAGCGGCTACGGTGTAGTCGCTCATCAGATGCAGGCGTCTTCGGGATCCGAGTTGCAGCTTCCCCGGACCACGCACGAGTCGGTCGGGTCCGGGTTGCAGATCAGGAAGCGCGCCGGGTCGGTCGGGTCCGAGTCGCTGATGTTGTACTGCGCGGCCGGCAGTGCCGACCTCACCTTGATCTGCTTGGCGTCGAGTGTCTTCTTCACGACGGACTTCCTTTCGCAGAGAGCGAACCGGGTGCAGGACACCTCGTCCTGCGGCCGGCACGGACCCGACATCCGGCCGGCCAGGTCCAACCCTCTTGCCCACACCGGGATTAATCAAGGAGATCGATACGGCAGCATGCTGCCCGACAGTTTGTGGCCAAACGCTGCGAACCGGGCTCCCGGAGGGTGTTTGCGGAGGCTCGTACCCGCTCAGGTGCTGGAGAGCGCCGCGGCCGGGGCGAGCGCGGCGGCGCGGCGCGCCGGGTAGAGTCCGGCAACCGCGCCCACCGCCGCGGCCGCCACGGTACCGAGCACCAGCGCCTGGCCGGGCAGGACGAGCGGCCAGTCCCGAAGGGTCGCGTAGCCGAGCACGATGGCCAGGCCGGCCATTACGCCGGTCGCCCCGCCCAGCAGCGAGAGCAGCACCGACTCCACGAAGAACTGGGTACGGATCTGCCCCCGGCTCGCGCCGAGCGCCCGCCGCAACCCGATCTCCGACCGGCGTTCGAGGACCGAGATCACCATCGTGTTCGCCACCCCGACCCCACCGACCAACAGCGCCACCAGGCCGAGCCCCAGGAACAATCCGTTGAACGTCGACTCGGCGGCCAGCCGTGCGGTCAACGCGTCCGAGGGACGGCTGACCTTGACGTTCTGCGGATGCTGGGGGTCCACGGTGGCGGCCAACACGGTGTACACCTGGCGTACGGCGACGTCCTCGGCCCGCAGGTAGACGGTCGTGGGGTTGCCGTCGAAGTCGAGCAGCCGCTGGGCACCGACCCAGCCGACCAGGGCCGACCGGTCTATCTCCGGCGACAGCGGCAGTGGGTCGAGGATCCCAACCACCGTGAACCACCGCCCGCCGACGTACACCTCCTGGCCGGCCTCGGCCACGCCCAGCCGGGCCGCGGTCACCGACCCGAGCACGGTGACCGGGAACTGCTCGGTGGCCGCGTTCAGGAACGCTCCGGACCGCACCGTGCCGTCGAGCGTGGAAAGCAGGTCGAGCCGGGCCGCGGCCACGCTGATGCCGTTGGTCTCGGCCGCCGGGATCATGTCGGTACGACGTACCGTCACCCCGGGCAGCCGGCCGACGGCCGTGGTCGACCGTACGTCGGGAATCCGGGCCACCATTCCCGGCGCGTCCGGGGAGAGCGTCGTGGCCTCGCCGAACAGGGTGCCGCCCGCCTCGGCGGTGAGCAGGTTGGTGCCGAGCCGTTCGATCTGGTCGATCAACTGCTGCTCGCTCGACCGGGTGATCCCGAGAACGGTGACCATGGCGGCGACCCCGATGGCGATGCCCAACGCGGACAGTCCGGCCCGCAGCGGCCGGGACCGGGGTCCGATCCACGCCACCCCGAGCACCTCGACCAGCGGCAGTCGGTGCTTGGCAGGTAGTGGTCGGGCATCGAGTGGACCGGTCATCTCGGACTCCCGTCGAAGCGGATCCGGCCGTCCAGGATCTCCACCCGGCGCGGCAGGCTGCCGGCGATTCCCGCATCGTGGGTGACCACGACAACGGCCGTACCGTCCCCGGCCAGCCCCCGGAGCAGCCGCATCACCTCGGCACCCGAGTTGGAGTCGAGGTTGCCGGTCGGCTCGTCGGCGAGGACGACGGCCGGCCGCGCCACCAGGGCCCGGGCAACCGCCACCCGCTGCTTCTCCCCACCGGACAGCTCGGCGGGCCGGTGGGTCAGCCGGTGGCCCAACCCGACCCGTTCGAGCGCGGCCCGGGCCCGCTCCCGCCGTTCCGGCCCCGGCACCGCCTGGTAGAGCAGGCCGGTGGCGACGTTCTCCAGCGCGGTGAGGTGGCTGGTCAGGAAGAACTGCTGGAACACGAAGCCGATCCACTGGGCCCGTACCGCCGAGATCTGCCGGTCCGGCAGCCGCGACAGGTCGTGACCGAAGAGACGTACGGCGCCCTCGTCGGGTCGGTCCAGCGCACCCATCAGATGCAACAGGGTCGACTTGCCCGAGCCGGACGGGCCGACGATGGAGAGCAGCTCTCCACCGGCCACCCGCAGTGACACGTCCCGCAACACCTCGACGCCGCCCGGGTAGGTCTTCCGTACGCCGTCCACGGCCAGGACCGGGGTCACGTCGCCTCCTCGCTCCGGTCGGTCATGAGCTGGGCACCTCGACCTGCATGCCCTCGACGAGTCCGGGACCGGTGACCTCCACCAGTCCCCCGGCGAACATCCCGAGTCGTACGGCCACGGTCCGCCGCTGGCCGGCCGGCTCCACCACCCGTACCGCGTAGGCGTCCGGCCCCTCGGCCAGCAGCGCACGCACCGGCACGGCGAGTACGCCGGCCCGGGTGGCGCTGGTGAAGTCGACGGTGACCGGGGCGCCGTCGAGCTGGTTGGCCGCCTCGGGCCGGTCCAACGTCACCCGTACCTCGATCGTCGCGTCCCGGACCGCGGCACCGGCCGGCGCGTCGGAGCCGCCGCCGTCGCCGGCCACCGTCGCCACCGTGCCCACGGAGGCGACCCGGCCGGTGCTCGTGCCGCCGCCGGGCAGCTCGACCCGGACCGTCGCTCCCGCCACCGCGAGCTGCTGGTCCGCGACCGGCAGGTGCACGGTGACCACCCGCTGGGCGCCGCTGGCGGTCAGGATCGTGCCCTGGGCCGGCGTACCGAGGGTGCCCGGCACACCGGTCACCCGGATCGGACCGGGCGCGGTGACCACGTCGCCCGGTTCCACCGAGCCGACCCGGTTCCGGCCGATGTCGTCCCGCCAGCGGCGCACGGCGGCGGCGGTCGAGGACCCGAACCGCCCGTCGGCCCGGACCCGGTAGCCCAGCGCGTCGAGGTTGCGTTGCAGGTCCCGGACGTCACTGCCGGACACCCCGGCCGCCAGCCGGCGCCACAGCGGCGCCGACGCGTAGAAGAGGGGAACCTGGTGGCCGTCCACCCGGTAGACGACCTGACCCCGCCGCAGCGTGGTGCCGACCGCCGGAAGCCAGGTCAGTACGCCGCCGTGCCCCACGATCGAGTGGTCGCCGGCGTACCCGAGGACGCCGTCCACCCGCTGCCGGTCGACAAGATCGGTGCGGACGACCGGTACGGTCGGCAACCCGACCATGCTGACCTGGGTGTCCGGACCGCCGGCCCGGTAGGCCACCACCCCGGTCGCGGTGACCACGACCAGCGTGGTCCCCGCGACCGCCAACCCGGTGCGCCGCTTCATCCAGCTCACCCGGTCTTGCCCGACTTGGAACACTCCGCGATGGCCTGCTTGGCCCGCTCGCTGTCGGCGCTGCCCGGCGGCATCCGCAGGCCCTCCCCGGGCTGCGGGTCCGGTACCTCGATTCCCCGCTCGCGCAGGCACCGGGCGAGCTGGATCAGCCGGTCCTGGGCGGCCGGGTCGTTCGCGGCGCCGCCGATCTTCGGCGGGGCGAACGGCCGGCAGGCCTCCTCGGCGGCCCGCATCGCTGCCTCCCCGCCCGCGGGCTTGGGGAAGCCGGTGGCGTTCTCGTCCTCCGGCATGTCCACGCCGTTTTCGCGCATGCAGCGGACGTACGCGAGCCTCTGGTCGTCCGGATTGGCGGCGCTCGCGGTGGCCTGTGGCGCTGTTTCCCCGTCGCTTCCGCAGGCGGCGACGCCCAGCACCGGGATCGCGACCGCAACCGCGACTAGAATCCAGTGTGGTAGGCGGCTCATGGGTATCCATCCTTTTCTGGCTCCGATGTGCTCTCGGGAACATGTCTAACTGTCGGAGCGTTTCTCGGATGTTTCTATGGAGATCCGCGACGCCGAGTCACCGGCCGGCAGTTGTCCGAAGCTATTCGATCTTGGAGAAGCTGTGCGAGTGCTGATCGTGGAAGACGAACGGGTGCTGGCCGACTACGTCGCGGCGGGGCTGCGTAGGCAGGCGATGGCCGTGGACGTGGCGCACGACGGCCGGCAGGCCCAGGAGTTCCTGCTGTCCGAGGAGTACGACATCGTCATCCTCGACCGTGGGCTGCCCGGCGTACACGGTGACGAGATCTGCCGATCCCTGGCCCGGGACGGTTCGCGTGCCCGGATCCTGATGCTCACCGCGGCCGGGGCGCTGGGCGACCGGGTCGCCGGGCTCCGTCTCGGCGCGGACGACTACCTGGTCAAGCCGTTCGAGTTCGAGGAGCTGGCGGCCCGGGTCCTGGCGTTGGGCCGGCGTGCCGTGCCCGCCCTGGCCCCGGTGCTCGAACGGCGTGGGGTCGTGCTGGACCGGGCGCACTGGCAGGCGTCGCGGGACGGCAGGCCGCTGGCGCTGTCGCCGAAGGAGTTCGCCGTGCTGGAGGTGCTCATGCGGGCCCAGGGTGCGGTGGTCAGCGCGGAAACGCTCCTGGAACAGGCGTGGGACGCCAACGCGGATCCGTTCACCAGCGCGGTACGCATCACGATGAGCAAGTTGCGGGCGAAGTTGGGCGATCCGCCGTTGATCGAGACCATATCCGGCGTCGGATATCGGATCTGACCATGGAGACCCGACGATTCCGGGGCGTACGGATGCCCCGCCCCACCATCCGGATGAAGCTGGCCGCCATCTACGGCGGGCTCATTCTCTGCACCGGTTTCGCCCTGCTCGCCGTGGTCTATCTCCTGCTGCGACGCAGCGTCGACAACAAGGCCGAGTCGATCGCCGCGGAACTGGCCAAGAAACCGGGGTCACCGGCCGACGCCAAGCTCGACGCGGCGGCGAAACTCGTCGGTGCCAAGGACGGGCAGGTCGACGCCGTGGTCAACCAGAGCGGCTACGACACGCTGGACCAGTTGCTCGTGGTGTCGGCGATCTCGCTCGGCGCCTTCGTGCTGGTCTCGCTGGTCACCGGCTGGTGGATGGCCGGGCGCCTGCTGGCACCGGTGCACCGGATCACCGCCACCGCCCGGGACCTCTCCTGGCGTGACCTGAGCGCGCGGATCGCGCTGCGCAGGCGGCACGACGAGCTGAAGGAACTCGCCGACACGTTCGACAACATGCTGGACCGGCTGGGGGCGGCCTTCGAGAGCCAGCACCGGTTCATCGCCAACGCCTCGCACGAACTGCGTACGCCGCTGGGCATCCAGCGGGCCGCCATCCAGCTCGGGCTCGACAATCCGTCGCCAGAGGAGCTGCGCCGGGTACGCGGTCACCTGCTGGACGCCAACCGGCGCAGCGAACGCATCCTCGACGGCCTGCTCCTGCTCGCCCAGTGCGACGGCGGGCTGCCGCACCGGCGTCCGGTACAGCTCGACGACGTGGTCGACGACGTGGTCGCGGAGTACACCAAGGCCGCCGTCGACGCGGAGGTCCAGCTCACCGTCTCCGGGGGGCGGAGCGCCGTACTCGGCGAGCACACGCTGCTCCGGCAGCTCGTCACGAACCTGGTGAGCAACGGCATCCGGTACAACCACCCGGGTGGCCTGGTCGAGCTGCACACCGCACCCGGGTTGCTCGTCGTCGGCAACACCGGCCCGCTGGTGCCGACGGACCAGGTCGAGCGCATGTTCGAACCGTTCGTCCGACTGGCGGGCGCCCACGCCGGCGAGCCGAACGGCGCCGGGCTCGGCCTGTCGATCGTCCGGTCGATCGCGCACGCGCACGAGGCGACGGCCGTCGCCCGGGCCCGGCCGCGGGGCGGGCTGGAGGTACGGGTCGAGTTCCCCCGGGTACCGGCCCCGGCGTACTGAGCGAGCGGGCCGGGGTGTCCACGAC
>NZ_JBDPLT010000075.1:0-27926 GCF_039871775.1 Plantactinospora sp. B5E13 | reverse complement strand
CACCCCCGCACAACCCTGCCCCGAGCAAGCCGACCACGTAATCGGCGAATCCACCCTGCCCCGAAACCACATCGGATCAAATCTATTCAACTGCGATCAACACGAACCGCATCGGTGGATCGAGGCTGAGGAGACGTGATGCCTGAACCGGCGGAGTTGGAGGCGCTGTTGCGCCTCATGCCGCCCGTGACGGAGAGCGACACGGCGGTCGACTGGGACGAGATCACCGATTCCTGGGGTAGACCTTTTCCGGCCGCGTACCAGCGCTTCATGGCGGTCTACGGAGCGGGAATGATCGAGGACTACCTGGTGATCGGCACACCGGAGCCCTGGGTCGAACCACCCGACGGGGATGACGCCGACATGCGTGCCGGTACGGCGTTCGCCCGGGTCCTGTGGCAGGAGTCGCGTAAGGAGCGTGACCTCGAGGGCACGACCCCACGGCTGATCATGTGGGGCGTGGACAGCAGCGGCGACCACCTGTGCTGGGACGCATCCGATCCGGACCCCGAGCAATGGCCGGTGCTGCTCTACAACCGCGGCGAGAGCATCTGGCGCCGCTACGACTGCGGCATGGTCGAGTTTCTCGTCGGCCACCTCGAAGGGGAGTTCCCCACCTGTCCGCTGGGTGACGTCGGACTCTTCGGCCGCGGCGGCGCCACCTTCCTGACCCGGATGGAGTACCTGCGCCGGTTGCGGTCCGGGGTGGACCCGTGGACCGGCGAGCCCGACCCCTTCGCCGGCATGTACAACTACGGATAGCACGGCCACGAGACGAGGCCCGGCCGATGACGGCCGGGTCTCATCTCTACCTGAACAGCTGCCAGCGCCTCGGAGACCCGTCCCCGTCACCGTCGGTCACCTTGATGGTGGTTTCGTCGTTGAGGCGCACGTCGCACCTCCGAAGCCGGCCGGTTGCGCGGACACCGCCCGTCAGGCGGCCGGGTCGAGGGTGACGAGGCGCTGGGTGGCCCGGGAGAGCGCGACGTAGAGGGTCCGTACCCCGGCCGGGGAGTCGGCCCGGATCTCGTCGGATCCGACCAGCAGGACGCCGTCGTACTCCATGCCCTTGGCCTGGAGGCTGTCGACGACCTGCAGACGCGGGTCGGCGTCGAGCCAGCCGGTCACCTCGTCGCGACGCGGGACGGGGGTGATCACCCCGACCGTGCCCTCGACCTCGGTGAGGAGTTTGGCGGTCGCCTCCCGGACCGCGTCCGGCAGGTCGGCGGCGGGCACGGTGAGCCGTACCGGCTCCACCCCGGTCCGCCGCACCGCGACCGGCAGCGGCAGGTCGGGGGAGATCTCCCGGATCACCGAGGCGGCCACCGCGAAGATCTCCGCCGAGTTCCGGTAGTTGGTGGTCAGGGTGTACTCGTGCCGGGGGCGGCGGCCGAGCGCCTTGTCCCGGGCCCGGGACAGTTCGGCCGGGTCACCCGTCCAGGCGGTCTGGGCCGGGTCGCCGACCACCGTCCAGGAGGCGAGCCGGCCCCGCCGGCCCAGCATCCGCCACTGCATCGGCGAGACGTCCTGCGACTCGTCGACCACCACGTGTGCGTACTCGCGGTAGTCGGCGGACCGTTCGGCGTCCCGGTTCGCCCGGGCGGCCCGCTGCCGGTCGGCGTACGTCGTCACCTCGCGGATCCCGCCGGCCACGTGGAACGGGTCACGCCGCTTGGCGGCCGGCCGCGGCGGTCGGCCGAGCAGTTCGTCGAGTTCGTCGAGGAGCGCCACGTCGGCGATGCTCGGCCCGTCGACCGGCAGCGTCCGGTGCGCCCCGGCCAGCAGCCGGATCTCGGCGTTCGAGAGGATCCCGGCGGCGTACCGGCGGAGCCGGTCCGGCCGGGTCAGCCAGGCCAGCACGTGGGTCGGGTGCAGCCGGGGCCACCAGGCGCGGAGGAAGTCCCGGAACTCGGGCCGTTCGGCGATCTCGTCCTCGAAGGCCCGCTGCTCCGGCAGCCGACCGACCCGCAGTTCCCGGGCCTGGGCCCAGAGCGCGTCGAAGATCCCGTCGAAGCCGGCCCGGCGTACCTCGTTGCGCCGGGCGCCCGGCGGCAGCGCCCGCTGCCGGATCCGTTCCAGTTCGGTGCCGGTGAGCCGGAGCAGTTCGCCCCGGTAGAGCAGCCGCAGTTCGTCGGGGGCGTCCGGTACCTGGTCGCGGACCGCCCGTTGCAGCACCTTGCGCATCCGCAGCGAGCCCTTCACGGCCGCGACCGGGCCCGGATCGGTACGGGTGGCCGTCACCCCGTCGACGAGGGAGCCGAGCGAGTGCAGCGTGGCGGCGTTCTCGCCGAGGGAGGGGAGTACCGAGGCGATGTAGTCGACAAAAACGGCGGACGGCCCGACCACCAGGACACCGCCGCCGGCGAACCGGTTGCGGTCGGAGTAGAGCAGGTAGGCGGCCCGGTGCAGGGCGACGGCGGTCTTGCCGGTGCCCGGACCGCCGGAGACGATGGTGACCCCACCGGCGGGGGAGCGGATCGCCTCGTCCTGCTCCCGCTGGATGGTCGCGACGATGTCCCGCATGCCGCGTCCGGTGGTCCGGGAGAGCGTGGCGAGCAGGGCGCCGTCACCGACCACCCGCATCCCGGGCGGGGCCGCCGCCGGGTCGAGCAGGTCGTCCTCGATCCGGGTCACCCGCTCGCCGCTCGACGAGATCATCCGACGGCGTACGACACCCTGCGGATCCGCCGCGGTGGCCTGGTAGAACGCGGCGGCGGCCGGGGCCCGCCAGTCGATCACCAGGGGTTCGGAGCGCTCACCTCGGACGCCGAGCCGGCCGACGTGCAGCACCTGGCCGGTCCGCAGGTCGAGCCGGCCGAAGACCAGGCCCTCGTGTTCGGCGTCGAGGGTGTGCCGCCGCCGGGCGGCGTGGAAGACCATCGCGTCGCGTTCGACAAGCGCACCGAAGTTGCCGACCCGGGCGATCTGGTAGCCCTCCCGTTCCGCCCGGGCGGCGGAGCGGCGCAGCTGCTCCAGCCGGGCGTACACCCGGTCGAGGTGCCGCTGCTCGGCCTCGATCTCCTGCCGCAGGGTGGTCTGGTCGGTCAACGCGCATGCTCCCGGGAGATCGAGGTCCGGCCGGGGTTGTCCGGTCCCGGCAGGCCGGACCCGGCACCTCGCCCGGCGTGAGTGCCAGCTAGCGAGGGTACGCCCCGCCCGCTCGCCCACCGACCACCGCGTCGGCGGCGCCGGCCTGTTCGGCCACCGCGAGCAGGGCGGTGGCGACGACCTCGGCGCGTTCCAGCATCAGCATGTGACCGGCACCGGGGCAGACGGTCAGGTCGGTCGACGGCAGCGCCTCGACGATCGCGCGTGCGCACGGTGGCGGGGTGAGCCGGTCCCGGTCGCCGACCAGGACCGCGACCGGCATCCCGGTCAGTGCCGCGAGGGTCTCCAGCCGGCGCTGTGCCCCGATGGACGGGCGGAACCCGCCGATCGAGACGAGCGAGGCACGGGCCACCGCGGCGGTGGTGAGCCGGATGTCGGCCGGGTCGCAGACGTCGCCGAAGAGCAGCCAGCGCAGGGTGGGGCGGAGCAGTTCCAGCAGGGGGCGGGGGGTACGCCAGCCGCCGCACCGGGCCAGCAGGCCGGCGCCGGCGGTCTCCGCGACCCGGATCAGCCGGGCGAGTTGCGGTGCCACCCCGTAGCCGGTGTGGGTGTGTCCCTCGGCGGTGGTGGAGACGAGGACCAGCCCCGCGATCCGGCGGGCGAAGTCGTCGGGGTGGCGGTGGGCGTACTCCATCACGGTCATCCCGCCCATCGAGTGGCCGACCAGCACCACCCGGCCGTGCGGGACCAGCTGGGACACCACCTCGGCGAGGTCGTCGCCGAGCTGGGCGAGGGTCGCGGTACGCAGCGTGGTCGGACCGGACCGGCCGTGGCCCCGGGCGTCGTAGCTGATCACCCGGACGGCGTCGCCGAAGGTGTCCCGCAACGCGGTCACCTGGCGGTGCCAGATCCGCCGGTCGAGGGTCCAGCCGTGCAGCAGCAGCACGGTGAGCGGCGCGTCCTCGGGGCCGCAGCTCTCGGCGTGCAGTCGTACGCCGTCCGGCAGGGAAACCACGACGGGGCCGGGCATGGTCACCTCGCATCGGGTCGGGGTGCACGGGGGATTACCCGTACCGCCGGGGCGCTGAACCCGGAACCACGCCGCCCCGGAGCGGGCCGCCCGACGGGCACGGCGAACGCCCCCGGCACGGAGTCGTGCCGGGGGCGTTACCGGAGGTACGTGCGGTGAGCGGGCGTCCGGGCCACGAGCGCCCGGAAGGGTGCTCAGGCCTCGAAGACGCCGGCCTCGACGAGCCGCTTCTCGCAGCGGTCCCACCCGTCGCTCGGGTACGCGGCGGCCAGGTTGGTCAGCTCGGCGCGGATCTTGACGGCGTGCCCGGCGCCGGCCAGCGCCCGGATCTCCTCCACGAAGGCGTCGGAGTCGGTGCGCAGGTGCGTGGTCTTGCCGTTGAGCAGGTTCCGCACGTAGGCGTGCTTGCCGCCGTTCAGCGGGATCAGGTACTTGAACTCGCCGAGCACGCTCAGGGCGCCACCTTGCCCTGCTTGCCCGGCCCGGACGGATGCGCGCGCGGTCTTGGAGGTGTTGCTCGCCACGGAGGTACTCCTTGCATGACGTACGGGAGGACGGGAAAGTCCGAGGGGACAGTTGGCGGACCGGGCTGCGAGCCCACCCGCCGGATTCATGTCGTGCTGGCCGGCTCCGCCATCAGTGGACGCCGCCCGGCAAATTTTACACGACAGCGGTGTTGGCTGGTCGGCTACCGCCGCTGACGTGGGGTCCAACTACCTACGCCGGTACGGCTATTCCCCCGGGGCAGTTTTCCGAATCCCTGGCGTACCATCCGTCACAACCGTCATCATGTGTCTCAGCATTGCGCGGTGGTCCGCGTCGGTGATCCGAGGTCGTAGGGGAAGACGCACCTCGCTCTCCGGGAGGTCACCGTGCCAACGCGTGGCGTCGTATACGTCCACTCGACCCCACTCGCCGTGTGTCAGCACGTCGAGTGGGCGATCGCGCGCGTCCTGACCGCGCCGGTCACCCTGCACTGGACAGCCCAGCCCGTCGATCCCGGCGCGCGTCGGGCGGAGTGCGGGTGGTCCGGCCGGCCCGGGACGGGTGCCGAACTGGCTGCTGCGCTGAGACAGTGGCCGATGATCCGCTTCGAGATCACCGAGGAACCGAGTCCGGGGGTCGACGGCGAGCGGTTCATGTACGTGCCCGGTCGAGGGCTTTTCCGGGCCACCACCGGGGCCGCCGGCGACATCCAGATCGGCGAGGACCGGCTTCGGTCGATCATGGCCTCGGCGCGGGCCCCCGAGGCGCTGGCGCACGCGCTCGACAAGGCGATGGGCACCGCCTGGGACGCCGAACTCGAGCCCTACCGCTTCGCCGGGGACGGCGCGCCGGTGACGCTGCTGACCCGGGTCGGTTGACCTCCGCCGCCCGGGCCGCGACCGGGGCGGCCCGCGGTCGGTCGGTGCGTCCCGGTCCGGCGCGATTCAGCCCGGTTCTGGGCGGTATGTCTCTTCTGTGTCGGATGTGCCCGCCAGCGTCGGCCGGGTGATCCACGGTCCGACCGGTGGCCCGCCCCCTCGGCAACGGGTCGGCGGTCGAGTTGCCCGCCCGATGGCGGCCTGATGGGATAGCCGACGTGTCGAATCCCCTCCGACAGCTTCCGCTCGTACTCGCCACCGTGACCGCCCTGCTCGTCTCCACCGCCTGCGCCGGCCCGGCCGGCCGCACCGCCGGGCCCGGCCCCTCCGCGTCGTCGACCCCGGCGCCGCCGGGCACGCCGCCGGCCGCCGACCCGGCGGCCCGGGCCGCCGAACTGGTCGCCCGGCTCGGCGACGAGGACCTGGTCGGCCAGGTCCTGATGCCCTACGCGTACGGCGACTCGGCGACCCGGGTCTCCGCCGGGTCGGCGGCCGGCAACCAGAAGCTGGCCGAGGTGGACACCCCCGCCGAGATGGTCGCCAAGTACCGGTTGGGTGGGCTGATCCTGGTCGGGTTCTCCGCCGACGACCCGACCGGCCGCAACCAGCCGACCACCAACGTCGACAGCCCCGAGCAGGTACGGAAGCTGACCGGAGGGCTGCAGGAGGCGGCCGGCAAACTCGCCGCCGGCGCCGTGCCGATGCTGGTCGGGATCGACCAGGAGTTCGGTGTGGTGACCCGGATCTCCGCCGGCGTGACCAACCTGCCCAGCGCGATGGCGCTCGGCGCGGCCGGCGAGCCGCCGCTCACCGAGACGGCCTGGCGGGCCGCCGGCAGGGAACTCGCCGCGCTCGGGGTCAACGTCGACTTCGCGCCGAGCGCCGACGTACTCTCCGACGGCCGGAGCACCGTGATCGGCTCGCGGTCGTACGGCTCGGATCCGAAGGCGGCGGCGGCCCAGGTCGGCGCGGCGGTCCGGGGCCTGCAGGGGGCCGGGGTCGCCGCGACCCTCAAACACTTCCCCGGACACGGCCAGACCGCGGCCGACTCGCACCAGGGACTGCCGGTGGTCCGCCAGGACGAGCAGAAACTGCGGGCGAACGCGCTGCCGCCGTTCTCCGCCGGCATCGACGCCGGGGCCTGGATGGTGATGAGCGGCCACCTCGACGTGCAGGCGATGGATCCGGGGGTGCCGGCGACCTTCTCCCGCAAACTCCTCACCGACGTGCTCCGGGGCGAGCTCGGCTTCACCGGGGTACTGGTCACGGACGCGATGAACATGGCCGCCGTCACCGACCAGCCGACCGGCAAGGCGGTGGTCCGGGCGATCAACGCCGGCAACGACCTCGTGCTGATGCCGTCGAGCGTGACCGAGGCGTACGACGGTCTGCTGGCCGCCCTGCGGGACGGCTCGCTGCGCCGGGAGCGACTGGTGGAGGCGGTGACCCGGGTGCTGACCCTGAAGTTCCGGCTCGCCGGTCGTACCGCGCCGGAGCTGGGCACGCTGAACAGCCCGGAACACCAGGAGGCGGCCCGTCAGGTGGCGGCCGCCGCGGTGACCGTGCTGCGCGGCAGTTGTACGGCGGCAGCGGTGACCGGGCCGGTGACGGTGACCTCCTCCGGCGGGCGGGAGCGCACCCGGAACCTGCTGACCGAGGCGCTGACCCGGGCCGGGGTCGAGGTGGTCTCCTCCGGCGGCGCGGTGGTGCACCTGGTCGGGTACGGCGACGGCGTCGGCGACCTGCGCGGCGACGCCGCGGTTACCGTCGGGATGGACACCCCGTACCTGCTCGGGCAGGCCCGGTCCAAGGTGCTGCTGGCGACGTACTCGTCGACGGCCGCGTCGATGACGGCGCTGGCGGAGGTGCTCGCCGGAAAGGCGAAACCGACCGGACGCTCACCGGTGCCGGTGTCCGGGCTGCCCCGGTCCACCTGCCCGGCGGCCTGACCGGTGTCGCCGCTGGTGACCTCGGTCACCGACGCTGCTGGTAGCGTTCCGCAGGCCGAGGGGCAAGGTCAATCAAACGGGGGGGGTGTCACGGGCGGTGACTAGCCGGACTCCGAGCCTCTCCGTGGTCGTTCCGATCTTCAACGAGGAGAGTGTGCTGCCGCTGCTGGCCCGGCGGCTCCGCCCGGTCCTCGACGGCCTCGACGAACCGTACGAGGTGGTCGCCGTCGACGACGGCAGCACCGACGCCACCCCGGTTGTCCTCGCCGGCCTGCGTCGGAGTTGGCCGCAGCTGCGGGTCGTCCGGCTGCGGCGCAACAGCGGGCACCAGGCGGCCCTGACCGCCGGCCTGTTCCGGGCCCGGGGCGGCTACGTCGCCAGCATCGACGCCGACCTGCAGGATCCGCCCGAGGTCCTGGTCGAGATGCTGACCCTGGCCCGGGAGCGGGCGTTGGACATCGTCTACGGCGTGCGCAGCGACCGTTCCACCGACTCGACCTTCAAGCGGTCCACCGCCGGCCTCTACTACCGGCTGGTGCGCCGGCTGGTCGGCAACACCGTGCCCGCCCAGGCCGGTGACTTCCGGCTGCTCAGCCGGGCCACCGTGGAGGCGCTGCGCGAGCTGCCGGAACGCCGCCTGGTGCTCCGGCTGGTGGTGCCGTGGCTGGGTTTTCCCAGCGCCGAGGTGCCGTACGTCCGCGAGCAGCGGGCGGCCGGCAGCACGAAGTACTCGCTGTCCCGGATGGTCCGGCTGGCCACCGACAGCATCACCAGTTTCTCGGCGGTACCGCTGCGGGTGGCGACCTGGCTCGGGGTCGGCGGCATGCTGCTCTGCGCGCTGATGGTGGTCTTCGCGTTCGTCGCCTACCTACGCGACTCGACCGTGGCCGGGTGGGCCTCGCTCTACGTGGCGATCCTCTTCCTCGGCGCGGTGCAACTGCTCTGTCTCGGGCTGCTCGGCGAGTACGTCGGCCGGATCTACGCCGCGGTGCAGGGACGGCCGGCCTACTTCGTCAGCTCCGACACCGCCGACCTGCCCGAGCCGGTGGCGTCGGCAGACCCGGTGCCGTCGGTCGAGCCGATGGCGATTGCCGAACCGGTGGATGCGGTCGAGCGGGTGCCGTCCGCCGAGCCGGTGAACGAACCGCTGGAGGAGTCGTTCGGCGCACCGGCGGCCCGTACCGGTGGGGGTGCCACGTCGGCCACCCACGACGGCGCCGCACCGCCCCGGCGTGGTCGGGCCGGCACGAGGACGGGGGGATGACCGCGACCCTCCGGGAGGTCGCCCGCCCGACCCGGCCCGCGCCGCCCCTCGTCCCGCCCGCGCTGCGCCGCTGGGCCCCGCTCGGCGCGGCGGTCGGCTACGTCGCGGTGGCGCTGCTCGCCGCCGACACCAGCCCGCTCGACCTGCTCCGGTACGCGGGCTACCTGCTCTGGGCACTGATCCTGCCCGGCACCCTGGTCTACCGGGCGCTGCGGCGCCGCCCGCACACCCTGGTCGAGGACATCACGATGGGGGCCGCCGTCGGGCTGGTCCTCGAACTGCCGGCCTGGGCGGTCTTCGCGGCGCTCGACGTCGGCGGTTGGCTGTGGCTCTGGCCGACGATGGTGGTCGGACTCTTCCTCGGCGTACCGGGTCTGCGTCGACACTGGCTGGTCCGGGACTATCCGAGCCGGGCCCCGGTCGGCTGGTCCTGGACGGTCGCCGGCGCGGTCGGATTCTTCACCACCTACCTGTCGGTCACCTTCCTGCAACGCAACCCCGTGCTGCCCGCCTCCGACGGGACCCGGCAGTACCTCGACCTGGCCTACCAGCTCTCCCTGGCCGGCGAGGCGAAGCACCAGTTCCCGCTGCACGTGCCGCAGGTCGCCGCCGAACCGCTCGACTACCACTGGTTCGGCTACGCGCACATGGCCGCCACCAGCCTGATCGGGCAGATCGACCTGCCGGTGGTGGCACTACGGCTGGCCATCCCGGCGCTCTGCGCGGCGGCGATCGTCCTCACCGCCGTGCTCGGCTGGCGGGTCAGCGGGCGGCCGTACGTCGGCGCGATCGCCGCGGTGCTCTTCTTCGTCATCGGCGAAACCAACTTCACCGACCCGGTGAACATGCCGTTCGGCACCCAGGCCTCCTTCGTGATCTGGCACGGCATGTCGATGATCTACAGCTGGGTGCTGCTGATCGCGCTGGTCGCCGTACTCGCCGACGTGGTCGACCGGCGTGCCGACCGACCGGTCCCACCACTGCCCCGGGCCGGGGCGGTGGTCCTCGCCGCGCTGCTGATGCTCGCCTCCAGCGGGGCGAAGGCCAGCTCCCTGCCGGTCGTCGGGCTCGCCCTCGCGGTGACCGCGGTCGCGCTGCTCGTCACGACCCGACGCATCCCGTGGGCGGTGGTCGTCGCCGGCCTGCTCACCGGCACCGCACAACTCTTCGCCACCGCCGTGCTCTACCGCTTCCAGGCGTACGGCATCAAGGCCGCGCCGTTCGGCGGACTGGAACCGTACTGGACGATTCCGTCGGACCGGCCGGGCTGGGCCGGCCCGCTCGCCGTGGCCGCCGTGCTCGGCGCCTTTCTGGTCAACATGCAGCTGCGGGTGGCCGGCGTCGTGCCGCTGCTGCTGCGGCGTCGGGGACGCCTCGAACCGGTGCAGTGGTTCCTGCTCGGCGGCACCCTCGCCGGACCGGCGCTCTTCCTGGTCCTCGACCAGCCCGGCGGCGCCCAGCAGTACTTCACCCGGGCCGGCTTCAGCTTCGCCGTGGTCCTCTCCGCGTGGGGATACGTCCTGGTCGCCGACCGGGCCCGGCTGACGTCCCGGGCCCGCTGGACGGTCGGGCTCGCCGCCCTCGGCTTCGCGACCGTGCTGGTGCTGTTCCAGCTCCGGTACGCCACCCCGCCACCGAACACGTCGCTGTTCGACTCGCTTCGCCCGCTGCTCTGGTGGGCCGGCGGACTGGCGCTGCTGATGGTGCTCGCGGTCGGCGTGTGGCGTCCGGCGACCCAGGGCATCGCCGCCCTGCGGGGCCGGGGCGGGCTGCTGCTGCTCACCGCGGTCCTGGTCGTCGGCGCACCCGGGCTGGTGATGGACATGGCAAAGTCGGCCCGTTCCCCGAACGGCGGCGCGTACACGAACGTGCCACTGCCGAAGTCGCGGGTCGACGCGGCCCGGTGGACCCGGGAGCACAGCGCCCCGGGTGACGTACTGGCGACGAACGCGCACTGCCTCGTCGTCACCAACGGCTGGTGTGACGCCCGCTCGTTCTGGCTCAGCGCCTACGCCGAACGTCGGGTGCTGGTCGAGGGCTGGAGCTTCGCGCCCCGGGTGGCGGCGCTCGGCGCGTACACCCCGTTCTGGGACCAGGAGCTGCTGCGCCGCAACGATGCCGCGATCAGCGCGCCGACCGAGGCCGGACTGCGCGAACTGCGCGACCGGTACGACGTCCGCTGGCTGGTGGTGGACCGGCAGGTCGGCCGGGAGTCGCTGGAACTGCGTCGACTCGCCGCGCTCCGCTACGACAACGGCCGGATGGCGGTCTACCAGCTCCGCTGACCGGCGGCATCCCGGCGCCCCGCCTGTCAGGCACCATCGCCGGCGGTCGGACAGGGCCGCTGTTCACTGCCCGACAGGGCGGTAGCGGAGGTGTACGACACCGTTGCGGAACCGGCGCTCATCGAGGAGCTCAAGGTCGGCGCGCATGCCGTTCGGCAGCCCTGGCTTGCCTCCGCCGACGACCACCGGCCAGACGAACAGCTGGCACTCGTCGACCAGCCCGGCCTGGAAGGCCTGCGTCGCGAGGTTCGCACCTCCCACGGTGAGATCGCTGCTGGCTGCGGCCTTCAGTTCGCGTACCGCGGTGGGGTCGAAACGGCGTTCGAGTCGGGTGTCGGCGGTCGACACCGTGGCAAGGCTCGTGGAGTAGACGACTTTGTCCGCCGCCTGCCACGCGTTCGCGAAGTCGGCCATGAGCTCGGACCGCGCGGCCAGCGCGGCGTCGGTCTCCCAGACGGCCATCGACTCGTACAGGCGCCGCCCGTAGAGGAGCGTGCCCACCGAGCGCAGAAGGTCGGTGGTGAACGCGAATACCTCGTCGTCGGGTGGGAACCAGGCGAAGACGCCGCGTTCGTCCTCGATGTAGCCGTCAAGCGACACGTTGGTCACGTAGATCAGCTTTGCCATGCCGCTACCTCTCGGTGATCACCTGCAACGTCCGTGACATTCACCAGCGTGGGGTTCAGCTTGTCACCCCAGGCGCCGACCGGCAGCCGTGAGGGCGAGGTGGCCGTCAACTTCGTCGCCGACGATCCCGACTATGCGGGCACCATGACAATGACCTGGGCGGTGACCGCAACCGAGGACGGGACGCGCGTGGACTTCCGAGCCGACGACGTCCCCGTTGGCATCTCCGCGGAAGATCACGCGGCTGGGCTCGCGTCCTCGCTGGCAAACCTCGCCGCCTACGTCGAACGGTAACCCCGTCACGAGACGGGGATACGATCGGCGCGGACGTGACCCCGCGTTTCGATGGCACCCGCCAGGTACGTCGGCGACGCGGTTACCGTCGGCCCCGCCCTCTCGACCCGCCGTAAAGGTGGACTCGATGGTCGACATCATGGTCGGGCTCGCATGAGACGAACCCGTCGGTCCGCATCTCGCCATTCGCGACGAGTACCAGCCAGTCCTCGTAGTACCAGCTCGGATCGCAGGCGCAGGTGGTGACGGTGAACCGGAAGTTCGCCCGGTACCGGCCGATCTCCCCGGGCTTGAGCGAGAAGAGACGGGCGGGGCCGCTCTGCCGCGGGTAGGCGGCCCCGCCCGGCAACCGGTCGACGACCAACGCCCCGCCCTCCAGGGACAACCAGAGGCCGAGGTCACGGGCTCGATCAAGACCGCCACCGACTACGTCGGCATGACGCACGTACCGGGCCGCCTCAGCTGCGAGTACCTCATGAATGACCACCTCAGCGGTCGGCATCGACGGCGGGAGCGTCACCGGGCTACCCAGACCCCGCCGGGCGTTCGCCTCCGGCGCCCCACGTGCTGCCGCACTCCACCGCACACGCACTCGTTGAATGGTGATCACGGTTCACCCTGCCGCACCGGGCCGCCGGACCGCCAACCGTTATCCGGACCTGCCGCCCGGCGCGCCAGCGACCGTGCAGCTAACGGAGTTCCCGAGGGTCGGGGAAGTAGGTGTCCAGCAGGTCGTTGCGGAGCTTGCCGGTCGGGTCGTACCGACGGGCCAGCGCGACGAAGTCGGCGTACCGGTCGTAACGTTCGCGCAGCACCTCCGGCGGTACGCCGAACAGCTTGCCCCAGTGCGGGCGGGCGTCGTACGGCGCCAGCCGCTGCTCGATCGCGTCGAGCACCGGCAGTACGGCATCGGTGTCGGCGATCCAGGTGAAGTGCAGTGCCGCACTCTCCCGCCGGTACGCCGGACTCAGCCACAGTTCGTCGGCGGCGACCGTACGGATCTCCGAGATCTGCAGTACGGCGGCGATCCGGTCGCCGATCTCCTCCAGCGCGGCCAGCGCCTCGACCAGGTGCCGCCGGTCGACGAAGTACTCCGACTGCAGCTCCTCGCCGCTGCTCGGGGTGAACTCCAACCGGAAGTGCGGCAGCCGGGCGTGCCAGGGGCCGGGCACACCCAGCTGTTCCGTGCAGTGCACCGCCGACATCCCCGGAACGGGGTGCCGGGGCCCGTCGGCCAGGGTCGCGTCGAGCCAGCGTGGCTGCGGGGGCTCCCCGCCGACGTCGGTCCGGCGCTTCACCCAGACCTGGTTCACCCGCGGGCCGGTCCAGTCGGTGAAGAGACTGACGCTGTAGCCGGCGCCGAGTAGTTCCTCCTGGTCGGAGGCGATCCGGTGCCAGGGCAGGTTGTCGTGGACGTACTGGGAGACCTCGAAGGTCGGGACGAGGTCCAGGGTGAGCCGGGTGACCACACCGAGCGCGCCGAGCCCGACCACCGCACCGGGGAAGTCGTCGTCGCCGCGGGTCAGCGTCCGCAGTTCGCCGTCGGCGGTGACCAGCTCCAGGGCGGCGACGGCGGTGGCCAGGTTGCCGTTGGCCAGCCCGGAACCGTGGGTGGCGGTGGCGACCGCGCCGGCGACCGAGATGTGCGGCAGCGAGCCGAGGTTGTGCAGCGCGAAACCGGCCTCGTGCAGCCGGGTGACGAACTCGCCGTAGCGCAGCCCGGCCGCCACGGTGACCTGGGACCGTCCGTGGTCGATCTCGACCGTCGACGGCAGGCCGGCGACCGAGACCAGGTCTCCGCTGGTGTCGGCGATCCGGTTGAAGGAGTGTCCGGTGCCGAGCGGGCGTACCCGGTCGCTCGCCGCGACCACGGCCTGGAGCTCGGCCACGGACGCCGGGCGGTGCAGCCGGGCCGCCGCAAAGGTGATGTTGCCGGCCCAGTTGGTCGGTTGTCCGGTCATGTGCACCCTTGTCCTGCGGAGGGATGGTGGTTCCGGGCGGGTCAGCCCGGGCCCGGCTGCCGGGCCGGCGGGTCGGGATCGACCGGGCCGGTGGACCGGTGCCGGGGGTCAGCCCGGCTGGTTGGTCAGCACCGGGTCGCGCATCCGCATCAGCCAGAAACTCGACGGGATGCGGGTGGCGTCGTCGATGATCTCACCGTCGACGTCCGCGAACGACTCCCGGGCGAGCGCGACAAAACCCTCCGGTTCCCGGACGTGCTCACCCCGGTCGTTCTCCGACATCCACCGGGAGACCCGACCCTGCCGGGGCTCGAAACAGGTGTCGACGGCGATCACCCGACCGCCGGGGGCCAGCGCCCGACCGGCCACCCGGAGCAGGTGCCGGGAGTCCTCGTCGGACAGGTGGTGCAGCAGGCCCAGGAGCAGCACCGCGTTCGCCGGCGGGATCTGCGCCAAATGCTCCTCACCGAAGACCTCGCAGCGGAACTCCGCCCGGTCGCCGCCCCAGCGCCGCTGGGCGTACTTGATGTAGCGCGGCGAGGTGTCGAAGCCGTAGTAGCGGACCTTCGGCAGCCGTTCGAAGTAGTACGCCGGACCGCAGCCGACGTCGATCACCGTGTCGCCGTCGGCGAGACCCAGTTCGTCCAGACAGCGGTAGCGCAGCCGGTCGGCGCCCAGACCGCGCTGCAACGCGACGTAGAGCGAAACGTGGCCGAGCAGGTTCTTGGCCGCTGCCAGCATCTGACCCTCCCGATCGGGTGTGATCCAGAGCTAAGACCGTACCGGTCCGGTCCCGTCCTCCGCCGGGCGGTGCGCCCGCAGCATCAGCGACACCCCGGGCAGCGCCCGGACCGGCAGGTAACGCTCGGCGGTGATCACCGCCCGGAGCCCGAGGTTCACCAGACCGGGCAGATCGTCCAGGTCACTGCCGGTGGAACGGCGCCGCCGCCAGGCGGCCACCGGCCGCAGCAGGACGTTCCAACTCCACAGCTCGTCGACCACCAGACCGGCCTTCTCGACCAGCGCGGTCAGGCCGGCGCGGTCGTACCGGCGGACGTGCCCGACCGCGACGTCGTGCGCCGACCAGAGTCGCATGTCGCAGGGTACGGCGATCAGCGCGGTCCCGCCCGGGGCGAGCGTACGCCGGATCTCCGCCGCCGCCAGCTGGTCCTCGTCGAAGTGTTCGAGGATGTCGAACGCCACCACCAGGTCGAGGCTGGCCGAGGGGAGCGGCAGGTGCCGGGCGTCGGCCCGGATCACCGGCAGTCCACGTTCCAGGGCGATGGCGGCCCCGTCCGCGCTGTACTCGAGGGCGACGGGCTGCCAGCCGTGGGCCCGGAGCACCCGGGTGTTGCCGCCGCCGGCCGCGCCGATGTCGAGGGCCGGGCCGGGGTGCCGACCCTCGGCGGCGAGTCGACGCAGCGCCCGGGCCAGCAGCGCCCGACGTTCGCGGTACCACCAGTGGGTGTCCTCGAGCGCCGCGAGCTTGCGGATCTCGGTCGCTTCCACGCGTCACTCCTCGCGGGTCCGCCAGACTGTGGGGAAGGGGCCCTGCCGGTCGTTTCCGTACCGGAAGGGCCCCTTTCCACATCGCATCGTTACAGGGGTGGTGCGGTGCGGCAGCGCCGCTCGGCGGGGGTCAGGCCCGGGCGAAGACGAGCACCGCGTTGTGACCACCGAATCCGAAGCCGTTGTTCAACGCGGCCGGCACGTCCATCTGACGCGCCTTGTGGGCGGCCACGTCGAGGTCGAGGGCGTCGTCGGGGTCGTCGAGGTTGATCGTCGGCGGCACCACGCCGTCCCGGATGGCCAGGATGGTGGCGATGGACTCCAGAGCCCCGGCGGCACCGAGCAGGTGACCGGTCATCGACTTGGTGGCGGTCACCACCGGGTGGTCGCCGAGCGCGGTCCGCAGGGCGACGATCTCCGCCATGTCCCCGACCGGGGTCGAGGTGGCGTGGGCGTTGACGTGGACGATGTCCGAGCGGGCGATGCCCGCGTCGGCGATCGCCATGTTGATCGCCCGGATGACGCCCCGGCCCTCCGGGTGCGGTTGCACGATGTCGTAGCCGTCGGAGGTGAGTGCGGCGCCGGCCAGTCGGGCGTAGACCCGGGCGCCGCGTGCGGCGGCGTGGTCGGCCCGTTCCAGCACGACCGCCCCGGCTCCCTCGCCGAGAACGAACCCGTCGCGGCCCTTGTCCCACGGTCGGGAGGCCCGTTCCGGGTCGTCGTTGCGGGTCGACATGGCCCGCATCGAGGCGAACCCGGCGATCGGCAGCGGGTGTACGACGGCCTCGGTGCCGCCGGCCAGCACCACGTCGGCCCGGCCGGAACGGATCATGTCGAGACCGAGTGCGATCGCCTCGGCCCCGGTGGCGCAGGCGCTGGCCATCGAGTGCACCCCGGCCTGGGCACCCAGCTCCAGCCCGACCCAGGCGGCCGGCCCGTTCGGCATCAGCATCGGCACCGTGTGCGGGGAGACCCGCCGTGGGCCGGACGCCTCCAGGATGTCGTCCTGGGCGAGCAGGGTCTGCGCCCCGCCGATTCCGGAGCCGAAGCTGACGCCGAGCCGCTCCGGGTCGGGCGGTGCGGCGGCCAGCCCGGAGTCCGCCCACGCCTCGTGGGCGGCGACCAGGGCGATCGCCTCCGAGCGGTCCAACCGGCGCAGCTTGACCCGGTCGAGTTTCTCGGACGGCTCGACCGCGAGTTCGGCGGCGATCCGGACGGGAAGTTGCGCCGCCCACTCCTGGGTGAGCGGACCCACCCCGGAGCGGCCGGCCAACATGGCTTCCCAGGTCGACGCGACGTCCCCGCCGAGCGGGGTCGTCGCGCCGAGCCCGGTGACGACGACGTCGGGACGACTCATGATCAGGACTGGGCCTCGATGTAGGAGACCGCGTCACCGACGGTCTTCAGGTTCTGCACGTCGTTGTCCGGGATCTTCACGCCGAACTTCTCCTCGGCGGCGACGACGACCTCCACCATGGAGAGCGAGTCGACGTCGAGGTCGTCGGTGAACGACTTCTCCTCGGCGACGTCGTCCGGGCTCACGCCGGCGACCTCTTCGAGGATCTCGGCGAGGCCTGCGGTGATCTCGTCACGGGTCATTGTGGTTCTTTCCTCTCCTGGATGGATGGTGCGACGGCGGACCTGTCCGCCGGGGCCGGCCGGACGGGGTGCCGCCACGGCCGGGGGGTCAGGGGCAGCGGACGACCTGTCCGGCGTAGGTGAGGCCGCCGCCGAAGCCGAAGAGCAGCACCGGGGCGCCGGACGGCACCTCCCGCCGCTCGACCAGCTTGGACAGGGCCAGCGGCACGCTCGCCGCCGAGGTGTTGCCGGATTCGACGATGTCCTTGGCGATCACCGCGTTCGGCATGCCGAGCCGTTTGGCGATCCCCTCGATGATCCGGAGGTTGGCCTGGTGCGGTACGAAGGCGGCGATCTCCTCCGGCGCCACACCGGCCCGTTCGCAGGCCTGCAGGGCGAGCGGGGCCAGGGCGGTGGTGGCCCACCGGAAGACCGACTGCCCCTCCTGCTGGATGTACGGGCGCCAGCCCTCGATCCGGACCGCGTCGCTGCGTTCCGGGACGGAGCCCCAGAGCACCGGGCCGATCCCGCTCGGCTCGTCCGGGCCGGTGGCGGTGACCACCGCGGCCCCGGCCGCGTCGCCGAAGAGGATGCACGTCGACCGGTCGGTCCAGTCGGTGAAGTCGGAGAGCTTCTCGGCGCCGATCACGATGGCGTTGCGGGCCGCGCCGGCCTGCAGGGCGTGGTCGACGGTGCCGAGCGCGTACGAGAAGCCGGAGCAGGCGGTGTTGATGTCGTACGCGCCCGGGGCGTTGATCCCGAGCTTGGCGGCGACCCGGCAGGCCACGTTCGGGCTGCGGTCCACCGAGCTGCAGGTGGCGACGACGACGAGGTCGATGTCGGCGGGGCTCAGGCCGGAGTTGGCCAGCGCCTTGTCGGCCGCGGCGGCGGCCATGTCGGAGACGGTCTCGGTGTCGGCGATCCGCCGGGTGACGATGCCGACCCGCTCCCGGATCCAGGTGTCGTTGGTCTCCACCATCTGGGCGAGGTCGTCGTTGGTGAGCACCCGGGACGGCTGGTAGTGCCCGAGGGCGAGAATCCGGCTCACCGGCTCACCGTCCGGCGGTTCCTGGTGTCGCACTGACCGGTCATGAGAGCTGTCCTCCGATGCGGGCGAGGGGCTGGCCCGGGGCGACCGGGTCGTTGTGGTGGGCGAGCCATTCGGTGAGCACCCCGGCGGCGTGCGCGGTGACCTCGACCGTGCCCTGCCGGGTGCTGACGTGGCCGATGACCTGCCCGGAGTTGACCGTGTTGCCCTCGGTCAGGTCGTCGGCCGGGGTGAAGGTGCCGGGATCATCGGCGACCACGACCCGGAACCGGGCGGTCGGTCCGGAACTGGCCGGGGCGCCGTGCCGGGCGATCAGGTCGCGGGCGGCGGCGAGGTCGTCCGGGGTGTTCAGGGTGACGATCTCCGGTACGGCGCCGCTGCCCTTGAGCTCCCGCTTGATCAGCCCGGCGAGGGTGCCCGCCGGCGGAAGCTCGATGACGGCGGTGACCCCGAGGTCGGCCAGGGTACGGACGCACAGGTCCCAGCGGACCGGAGCGGTGACCTGGCGGACCAGGCGCTGCACCATCTCCCGTCCGTGGGCGACGGCGACGCCGTCGGCGTTGGAGAGCAGGATCCGGGCCGGGTCGGTCGGGGTGATCCCGGCGGCGACCGTGGCCAGGGCCTGCTCGGCCGGGGTCATGTACGGGGTGTGGAAGGCGCCGGCGACCTGCAGGGTGATGACCCGGCTGCCCTTCGGCGGTTCGGCGGCGAACGTGGCCATCCGCTCGACCGCCCCGGCGACGACGATCTGGCCGGCGCCGTTGAAGTTGGCCGGGTGCAGTCCGTGTGCCTCGATGGCGGCCAGCACCTCGGCCTGGTCGCCGCCGAGCACGGCGGACATGCCGGTCGGTTCGAGGGCGCAGGCGGCGGCCATCTCCCGGCCGCGTACGCCGGCCAGGGTGACCGCGCTCTCCGGGGTCAGTACGCCGGCCAGGGCGGCCGCGGCGAGTTCACCGACGCTGTGTCCGGCGGTGACCGTCACGTCGTACGCCGGAAGCTGTTCGGCGGCGAGCAGCGCGGCGGCGACCAGCAGCGGCTGGGTCCGGGCGGTGTCCCGGATCTCGTCGGCGTCGCCCTCGGTGCCGAGCCGCACGAGGTCGACGCCGGCGAGCGCGGAGAACCAGCGCAGGCGCGCCTCGGCGCCGGGCAGGTCGAGCCACGGGGTCAGGAAGCCCGGCTTCTGGGAACCCTGGCCGGGGGAGAGTACGGCGAGCACGGTTACGACTCTGCTGGATCATCCGCTCGGACGTGCTTGCCGTGATGTACCAATCCGCACTACCAGCTTTGTGAGTTACCTACAAAAATCCATGGTGGTCATGGACTTCCCGGGATGTCTGTCCTGAACGGCACCTAATGTCCGTGCGTGGGACCCACCGGCGCGGACGGGTCGAGGCGTCCGATCGTCAACGCCATCCGCAGCGCGAACGCGTCCCGGGCGGTCAGCGGTGAGAAACCCGTCACGTCCGCCACCCGGCGCAGCCGGTACCGGACGGTGTTCGGGTGCACGAAGAGTGTACGGGCCGCGCTCTCCAGCACCCCGTTGGCGGCGAAGAACGCGTCCAGCGTCTCCAGGAGTTCCCCGCCGGCCCGGACCAGGGCCGCGTACGCCTCCTGCCGGAGCATCCGGCGCGCCTCGGGGTCCCCGGCCAGCGTCCGTTCCGGCAGCAGGTCGGCGGCGGCCACCGGCCGGGGCGCCGCCGGCCAGGCGGGCGCGGCCCGGAAACCGGCCAGCGCGGCCCGCGCCGAGTCGGTCGCCGCGTCCAGGCTCGGCACCGCCGGCCCGACCACCACCGGACCGGGACCGAAGCCGGCGAGCAGTTTCTCGGTGGCGGCCAGCGGGTCACCGACCCCGCCGAGTACCACGACGAGCCGGTCGCCGTGCACCCCGCCGATCATCTCCAGCCCGAGCCGCCGGGTGACCCGGTAGATGGTGTGCAGCACCGCGGTCACCTCCCCGCCCGGTGAGCGGCCGACCGCCACCGCCACCGGCGGCGCGTCCGACCAGCCCAGCGCCGCCGCCCGACTGGCCAGCACGTCCGGTGAGTCGCCCCGGAGCAGCGCGTCGACCAGCAGCGCCTGCAGCCGGGCGTCCCAGGACCCGCGTGACTCGGCGGCCCGGGCGTAGACCCGGGCCGCGGCGAACGCGATCTCCCGGGAGAACTTCAGCACCGCCTCGTGCAGCAGCCGCTCCTCGCCCGGCGCGGCCAGGTGCGGGACCTGCTGCTCCACGACGTCGATGGTGACCTTGATCAGCGCCACCGTCTGCTGCAGGCTGATCGACCGGGCCAGGGCCCGGGGCGCCGCGGCGAAGACCTCGTCGGAGACCTCCTGCGGACTGTCCGGCGCACCGGCGTCCGTACTGGCCGGCCGGGACCGCAGCCACTCGACAAGCGACCGCACCCCGGCCTGGGCGACCAGCATGACCCAGGACCGCTGCTCGGCGGGAAGCTCACGGAACCACGGCAGTGTCTCGTCCATCCGGGCCACGCTCGCCGTGGCGAGGGCGCCCGCCGCCCGCTCGATCTGGCGCAGCGTCGCCGCCAGCTCGCCGTCCCCCGCCTCGTTGCCCACCGACCCAGCCTGCCACGTCGGAACCCGGCGGCCACCACCCGGTGCGTGGCATCATGCTCCGATGGTCGCCCGTCCATCCCTGGTCGTACCGCTGTCCGCCGCCGCCGGGTTCCTGCTCCTGCTGGCCCTCACCGTCGCCGGCTGGGCGCCGTTGGACCGCGTCGACCTCGCGGTCAGCGACGTTTTCCGGGAGTACGGCGAGCGCCGGCCCGACCTCGTCGCCGTGTTCCGGGTGGCGACCGACGTCGCCGCCACCGTGCCGTTCGTGGCCGCCGGCCTGGTGACCGGGCTGGCTCTGGCGGTCCGGGGCGACCGCCGGCCGGCGGCGTTCTGTGTGGCGGTGACCGTGCTGGTGCCGGTGCTCTGGGCGCTGATGCACTGGCTGGTGTACCACCCCCGGCCGGTCGACGGCTTCGTGGTGGTGACCAGCAACGGCTTCCCGAGCGGGCACACCAGCAACGCGGCGGCGGCCGCGCTGGTCGTCGTACTCCTGCTCTGGTCGGGGCTGGGCCCGGCGGGCCGGGCGCTGACCGTCGGGCTGGCCGTGGTCTTCGGGGTCCTGGTCGGGCTGACCCGGGTGGCGCTGGTGGTGCACTGGCCGACCGACGTGCTCGGCGGCTGGCTGTTGGCCCTCGCCGTCGTGCCGCTGGTCGCCCGGCTGGTCGCGGCCCGGCCGGCCGCCGACGCGGATCGCCGGGTGGCGGCCCGTCCCGCAGCCTGACCGCCGGTGGCGACCGGGCCGACCGGTACGTCTCCGGTCACGGCTCGGGCAGGTGCAGTTCCTGGGCGAGGATGGCTGCCTGCACCCGGCTCCGCAGACCGAGTTTGCCGAGGATCCGGCTGACGTGGGTCTTGGTGGTGCTCTCCGCCATCACCAGCCGGTCGGCGATCTGCTGGTTGGAGAGACCGAGCCCGAGGCAGGCCAGCACGTCCCGTTCCCGGGGGGTGAGTTCGGCGACCGCCGCCCGGCCGGCCGCCGGGACGACCGGTGCGGTGGCCGCGAAGGCCGTGATCAGGCGACGGGTGACCGCCGGGGCGATGAAACCCTCACCCCGGGCCACCGTACGCACCGCCTCGACCAGTCCCTCGGCGTCGGTGTCCTTGAGCAGGAAACCGGCCGCTCCGGCCCGTAGCGCGCCGAAGACGTACTCGTCGAGGTCGAAGGTGGTCAGTACCAGGACGTCGGCGAGTCCCTCGGTGACGATCTCCCGGGTCGCGGAGACGCCGTCCAGCCGGGGCATCCGGACGTCGAGCACGGCGACGTCCGGCCGCAGCCGACGGCAGAGCGCGACCGCCTCCTCACCGTCGGCGGCCTGCCCGACCACCGTCAGTCCCGGCGCACCGGCGAGGATCAGGACGAGACCGGCCCGTACCGCCTCCTGGTCGTCGGCGACCACCACCCGGACGGGTGGGGCGGCCCGGTTGTCACTGGCGCTGATGGGGTCCTCCGTGCTGGTCCGGCTCGCCGGTCACGCCGGTGCGCTCGACGGGTACGGGTCGGTTCGGTGGGTCCGCTCGGCTACCGGCAGTTCGGCGCTCACCCGCCAGCCGTGGTCGCAGGGGCCGGCGGTGAACCGGCCGTGCAACAGGGCGACCCGTTCCCGCATCCCGATCAGGCCGGCTCCGGCGCCCGGCAGCCCCGTCCCGGCCGGTGTCCGGTCGGCACCCGGAGCGCCGGTGGCCCCGCGGGCCAGCCGGTTCTCGATGGTGAGCCGGACCGACCCGGGCCGGTGGGCGACGGTCAGGGTTGCCGGCCCCGTACCGTGCTTGAGCGCGTTGGTCAGCGCCTCCTGGACGATCCGGTACGCGGCCAGGTCCACCCCGACCGGCAGCGGCTCGGGTTCGCCGAGCGTCTCGAACCGCAGCGGCAGGCCGGCACCCCGGGCCTGGTCGACCAGCCGGTCCACCTCGGCGAGCCGGGGCCGGACCGGCCCGTCCACGGCCAGCGGCGCCGGTACGTCCCGGTCAGCCCCCGTTTCGGCACTCTCGGCCGGCTCGCGGAGCAGGCCGATCATCTGCCGCATCTCGGCGAGCCCCTGCACACTGTTCTCCCGGATCACCCGCAGCGCCTGTTCCACCTGGGCCCGGTCCAGGCTGCTGACGGAGAGCACGGCGGTGGCGTGGATGGCGACCGCGCTCAGGTGGTTCGCGACGACGTCGTGCAGTTCCCGGGCCATCCGACTGCGCTCCGCGGCCACCGCCTGGCGGCGGTCGAGCTCGGCCAGCCGGGCGGTCTGCTCGGCCCGGGCCCGCTCGGCGGCGGCCTGGTCGCGGTACTGCCGCACACCGATCCCGCTGACCACCGGCAGTACCCCGATCAGCGCCACCGGCACGGCCAGGGCGAGGCCGTGCCAGGACCACGGGCCGAGGAAGATCATGCCGAGCGCCGCGGCCAGCCCGGTGAGGGCGATGTTGATCCAGAGCAGCCAGCGCCACATCCGGGGTGGGCCGTACACGCAGGCGTCGAAGAGCACCTGGGTGTAGACGAGGGTGGTGGCCAGGGACGAGCCGCAGGCCAGGTCGATGAGGAAGGCGACGGTGCCGAGGGTCAGACCGGTCCGGGTCGCCACCCGGCGCAGTGCGACCGCCACGGAGGTCGTCGTGAGCAGGGCGAGGGATACCCCGGCCGGCGGGTCGAAGATCCCCTCGTTGAGTGGGTGGTACACCGCCAGCAGGAGTAGTCCGCCCAGGTACGAGGCGGACGCCAGTACGATGTCCCGGGACATCGTCCCGCGTTCCAGGTTCCGCCAGGCCGCCACGTTCCGATCCCATCACATCGTCCGGGCCGTCCCCTCGGTCCGGACGACGAAGCGATCCCGGCCCGCATCCGTCAAAGGATGTACAGACCAGGGAAGCGGGCCGCCCGGCCGCGCCCATTCGGGTTGGAATGCTCAGGTTCTGTCGACGGTGGCGTCGAGTCCGTCGGCTCCGACCAGTACGGTGACAAGGTCCCGGCGACGTGGACGCCCCACCCGGTCCCCGGCCGGAGCCCTCGGCGTCCGACGCCGATGCCGGGCGAAGCGCCCGGGCAGCGGCGAGCGTGAGGAGGCTTGGATGGCGCAGGACGCCGGACAGGGCTGTGCCGAGGAGGAGCCGAACTCGCTGCTGGGCGGGGACGAGCCGCCGCTCGGTCCGGCCGGCCGGCTCCGCTGGGTCTGCGGCGCCGGTGCCGGGCTCCCGACGGCCCCGCGCGACGGCAAACCGGTCCGGCCCGGGACAGACCCGGTCGGTACGGACGTCAACCATCCCGACGCGGCCGGGCCACCGACGCCGGTCGGCGCGACCGAACAGGCGCCGCAGCGGTCGAGACTGATTCCCCGCCCCCGTTCCGCCGGACGGGACGGGGACAACCTCGCCGAGCCGTCACCGGCGGGCCCGGTGAACGGGACCGCCGGGGCACCGGGGACGACTGCCGATCCGGCCGAGGACGTACCGGCGCCGGAGGAGCAGCGCCGGTCCGGCTGTCAGACGGATCGGCCGGGGTGGGCCGGGGCCCACCGGCACGGCGCGGTCCGGCCCTCCCACCGACGGGTACGCCGGGACCGGCCTCCGCGCCGGTGGTGCTGACCGCCGGTCAGCGGGTCCGGCGACGGACCAGGAGTGCGATTCCGGCCAGTCCGGCGGTGATCGACAGCAGCACGGCGCCGTTGAGCAGGATCAGGTGACGGAGGTCGCCGAGCAGCCGGTTGACGTCCTTCTCGGGGCCGATCGCCTCGTCCGGGATCACCCGCTCACCGCCGCCGACGCCACCGCCGACCACACTGACCTCCGGCTCGGGGAGTGGGGCACCGGCCGCCAACAGCGTCTCGGTCATGGTCAACCGGCCGAAGAACCAGGCCGCGCCGGGCCGGCTCTTGTCCGGCTGCTTCGCCGGCCGGAAGGCACGGGGGCCTCCCTTGGCCAGCGGGTAGAGATCGAAGGTCTGCTTGGCGGCGTCGTCGACGTGCACCACGAGGGTGTACTTCGGCCCCAGGTCGGCCGCCTTCGGTGCGGTGGTCTGCCCGTCGCCCTTGAGCCAGCTGACCTGGTCGAGCACCGCCGCGAACAGGTCGGGACTGGCGTCCGCCCGTACCGTCAACGGGTTCGGCAGGTCCTTGCCGGTGATCACGATCGAGGTGGGTTTCGGCGCCGGCTTGGCGTACGCGGCGCTGCCCGCACCCAGCCAGCCACCGGTCGCCAGCAACAGCGTGACAACCCCGATGAGCCGACGGTTCACCCTTCCGGCCATCGCTGACCTCCTCGCCCCGTCTCGATGGTGGCCATGATGCAGGTCACGCGCTGGTTGGTCGGTGGGAAGACGACACTGTCCCGGATAGACCCGCCGTCTTCACTACGTAGACTCCGCAGAACGCCGCTCGGTTGCACCTGAACGAGCAGTTATTGAAACTATCTGCGATCCAGGGTCGACTGAGGAGTCGAGCCATTGATCGGTAGGGCGAATCGTAGCGGACGGAGGCGACCATGCGGTCCGGGGTCACCCGTTTCGGGACACTGGTGCTGAGCGTCGTGGTGGTGGCGCTCTGCGTACTTCTGCCGGCCGGGCCGGCGGCCGCGCACAACTCCCTGACCGGCAGCGACCCGCGTGACGGGGCCCGCCTCGACAGCGCGCCGAAGCACGTACGGCTGAGCTTCCTGGCCCGGCTCGATCCCGGCACCACGCGGGTCACCGTCACCGGGCCGGACGACAACCCGGTGACCGTCGGTAGGCCCGCCTTCTCCGGATCCCGGGTCACCGTGCCGGTCCGGCCGGTCGCCGCCGGGCGCTACCTGGTCCGGTACGAGGTCGCCTCCGGCGACGGGCACCCGATCAGGGGGGACGTCGAGTTCACCCTGACCGTGGCGGCCGCGCCGACCGCCCCGCCGACCACCGGACCGGCGTCCTCGACGGCCGCCGCCCCGACGGTGTCGGCCAGCCCGCCGGCGGACCCGTCCGGCACGCCGGTGGCCGCCCCGGTCACGCCGACGTCGGGGGAGGATGGTGGAACGCCGTGGTGGCCCTGGGTGCTCGGCGCCGGGGTGGTGCTCGCCGCGCTCACCGGGGGCCTGCTGCTCCGTCGACGCCCGACCCGCGACAGGCCGGCCGACTGATCCGGGCCGGCCGCCCGCGCCGGGACAGACCGGCCGTCGACACCCGGCCCGCCGGGCGGCGGACCGGGTGCGGCCCATTTCGTCAGATCAGCCGGGTACGGGCGGCCCGCAGCCGGGTCAGCGACCGGTCCCGACCGAGTACGGCCATCGACTCGAACAACGGCAGGCCGACGCCCCGTCCGGTGATCGCCACCCGGACCGGTGCCTGGGCCTTGCCGAGCTTGAGACCCCGACGGGTGCCGACCTCCTCCAGTGCGGCCTTGATCGGCTCGGCCGACCAGTCGGCGAGTGCCTCGAAGGCGGCGATCGTCTCGTCCAGGAGTTCGGCCGCGCCCTCCTTCATCGCCTTCGCCCACGCCGCCTCGTCGATCAGCGGCGAGTCCAGGAAGAGGAAGTCGACGTTCGGCACGATCTCGCTGAGCACCGCGATCCGGGTCTGGGCCAGCGGTGCCACGGCGGCGAAGGCGGCCGGGTCGAACTCGGCCGGCTGCCAGGGCGGCGGGGCGACGGTGTCGGTGCCGGTGAGCCACGGCTGGCAGGCGGCGACGAAGTCGTCGACCGGCAGGGCCCGGATGTACTCGCCGTTGAAGGCCCGCAGCTTCTTCTCGTCGAAGAACGCCGGTGACGGGTTCACCTCGGTCAGCCGGAACTCCGATTCGATCACGGACCAGGGCACGATCTCCCGGTCGCCGGAGGGTGCCCAGCCGAGCAGCATCAGGTAGTTGCGCATCGCGTCGGCCAGGTAGCCCTCGTCCCGGTACGCCTCGAGGGCGACCTTGTCGCGGCGCTTGGAGAGCTTCTGGCGCTTCTCGTTGACCACCACCGGCACGTGGGCCCAGATCGGCGGCTTGACCCCGAGGGCGTCCCAGAGCAGCTGCTGCTTGGGGGTGTTCGGCAGGTGCTCCTCGGCCCGGATCACGTGGGTGATGCCCATGGTGAGGTCGTCGACCACGTTGGCCAGCAGGAAGACGGCCGAGCCGTCGCCCCGGGCGATCACGAAGTCCTCGATGAGCTTGTTCTCGAAGGTCGGCTCGCCGCGGATCAGGTCGACCACCACGGTCTCGCCCTCGTCCGGGGTACGGAACCGCAGCGCCCGTCCCTCACCCGGCGCCAGGTCACGGTCCCGGCAGAAGCCGTCGTAGCCCTGGTACTGCGAGCCGGTCCGAGCCTGGATCGCCTCCCGGGTGCAGTCGCAGTAGTACGCCCGTCCCTCGGCGTGCAGCCGGCTGGCGGCGTTCCGGTGTTCACCGGCGTTGGCCGACTGGAAGTGCGGACCCTCGTACGTGCCGCGTTCGATCCCGATCCAGTCCAGCGCGGAGAGGATCCCCTCGGTCCACTCGGGTCGGTTGCGGGCCGCGTCGGTGTCCTCGATCCGTAGGACGAAGACACCTCCCTGCTGCTTGGCGAAGATCCAGTTCTGCAGGGCCGAGCGGGCACCGCCGACGTGGAACATTCCAGTCGGGGAAGGGGCAAAGCGTACGCGTACCGTCACGGTGCCAGCCTAGTCAGCCGGCCGGGGGCGCCCGCCACCAGGTTTCCGGTCCGCACCCGCCTCGGCGCGAGGTGCCGCACCCGCCCAGGGCAGGTGCCGCGCCCGCCACGCCGGAGGCGCCGCGCCGGTTCCGGCGAATCGGTCTCAAGCGCCAGAAACCACACCGAGGTAGTTCATTCCGGCGTGTCGCCGGCAAGACGTCCGTTTTACCCCGTAATCCTCAATAAGCTGCCGATGGTTACCAGGTTGTCCGCAATGGAGGCGACTGAAGGATGATGCTCATCGAACGCAGCACGCGGGTGGCGGCGCCGATCGAGGCGGTGTGGGACCTGGTCCAGCGGGCCGAGCACCTGCCGGAGTGGCTGGCCGGGGTACGTCAGGCAGAGGTGCTCTCCGGGGAGGGCATCGGCCGGCGGCAGAAGGTGCACGCCGCCGGCCGCGCGTTGGACGCGGAGGTCATCGCGTACCAGGAACCGACCCTGATCGCCTGGCGTGAGCGGGCCGAGGGAGCGGGCGCGCGGGCCGAGGCGCGGACCGAGATCTACGTCGAGCTGGCCCCGGAGGAGGACGGCACGACGGTCCGACTGATCATGGTGCGCTGGCCCGCCGGCCCGGTCAGCGGCGCCCTGCTGCGCTGGGGCATGCGCCGGGTCGGCGCCGACCTCGAGGGCTCCCTCGCCCGGCTCACCGGCCTCGCCACGGTCGGTTGAGCCGCCCGGTGCCGAGCCTGCGCCCGTACCGCCGCCGGTCCGCCCGCCGGCGGCGCCGGCGCCCAGGAGGTCCCGGGCAGAGCCGAGGGGGCGGGTGGCGTCCGACGC
>NZ_JBDPLT010000074.1:0-28317 GCF_039871775.1 Plantactinospora sp. B5E13 | reverse complement strand
GCGTGCACAACGACGACCCGAAGCCGTTCGTGTGGACCGCCACCGCCGAATCGATCCTGGCCAAGGTCCGACGTGGACGAGTAGCCCTCCAACAAGCGACTACTCAAAACTGAGACAGAACACTAGCTGTAGGGATCCGCGGTCTTCGGGGTCCAGCCCCACGCACGACCGTCAATGCTGGGCAGTGCGTCGACTGGTGAGTTGGAGTTGCGGCCGACACCGTCGAGCGAGCTCTCATGCTTGGCGAGCAGCGCGACACGGGGTCTCGCCATCGACAGGTAGGTGATGACTCCGGAGGCGAGTCCGCCGATCAACCCGAGCAACGACACGATGATGTTGCCGGCTCCGACCAGGCTCACCACGCTCAGAATCAGGCCGACGGCGGTCAGCACCGCACCCACCATCTCCAGCCAGGTGAGTTCGATACCGTCCGCCACCATCACGAGAGCGGCACCGACGATCGGGAGGCTGTCGGCCTCCTGGTGCAGCGCCGCTCTGACCTCGCCGAGGTAGCGTTCGTACGCCTCGCTCGCGCTGCCCTGCCAACGGTTTTCAACCGTACGGAGAAACTCGTCCACCAACTGCTCGGCATGGACGTTCACGCCGGTGAGGTTGGCGAGGAGGTAGGACTCGTGCCCCACACCTCGGTTGCGGCACGCCGGAATTCGTCCGTGTCGACAAACTGCTGAAAGTCCTTGAGCATCTTGATCGGATCGTCGACGCCGACCAGTCGGGCGACTCCGCTGAGGACGTAGGCCGCCTCCGGGATTGCGAGAGTCATCGGCCGACCGCCCCGGTCCGGCCGGCAGCGCCCCGGTCACTGCTGTCGTACTCGTCAGCCGCCTCACCGAGCAGGCGACCGGCTTCCCTGATCGCGTCCCGGATGCGGCGCAGTCGCCACTCCGTCCCAGACTGCGCATCCCCATAGGCATCTCTGAAGGCTCGAAGTTCCTCGGCCATCAAGTGAAGCCAGCCGGTACGACTGCTGAATGCGTCGATCGGGATCGTCGCCGGCCCTCCGATGGAAAACCGCTCCTGTAGCGGCTTGAGTTCCTCTGCGACCTGATCCAGGTGGACCGCATACTTCCGCAGGACGTCCGTATCAGTGACAAATGCCTCTGGCTTCGCCGTCTCGGGCCCCTCCCCCGCTATCCCACACCCGACGATAGTAGTCAATTTATAGATCATCTGGGCTCCCGATTCTCAGCCTGTCTCACGCCTCAACCCTTGGCTGGTCGGAAAGATCGTCGCCGCGGGCAGGGCCGCTGCAGGCCGGGCCTGCCGCGATCCGGGAGTGGCCGTTGGCAGCCAGGCAGGCGGCATGTGCCGTACGCGCAAGGGGTTGACCCGTTGAAGATCGAACCCGACGATGGGTGCCCGACCACAGAGAGGCGCTGAAATGCGACGGGTGGCAATGTGGTTCGTGTCGATGGCTCTGCTTTCGGGAGCCGTTGCGTGCGGGGGCGGTGAGCCGGAAACCTCCGGCTCGTCCGCCAGCCCGTCCGCGGCGGCGGTCCCGGGGCCGGGGCAGCACGAGTTGACGTTGGACCATGGCGGCGTTACCCGCAGATACCGGGTACACGCACCGCCGAGTTACCGGGCGGACCAGCCGACGCCGCTGGTGATAGCCCTGCACCAGTACCCCGGCAGCGGCCAGGGCCTGAGCCAGGCGATCGGCCTGGACGAGGTGGCCGCCCGGGAGAATTTCCTGGTCGCCTACCCGGACGGCGTCAACCGCGGCTTCAACGCACTGGTCTGCTGCGGCACGGCCGACGACGTCGGCTTCCTGTCGGCGCTGACCGAGCACATGGTCACGACCTGGCGGGTCGACCCGGACCGGGTCTTTCTGACCGGCATCTCCAACGGCGGCGACCTGAGCTTCCGGGCGGCGGTGGAGGCCACCGGACGGTTCGCCGCGATCGGGGTGGCCAGCGGCGGCTTCATCGGCGAGCGCGCGGCCGCGGCCGACTACGCGCCCAAGAGTCCGGTCTCGGTGATCACGTTCATCGGCGGCCGGGACGGGTACGCCGACGATTTCAAGGACGGAATCCAGGCCTGGCAGAAGCGGCTCAAGTGCCGCCCGGTGCAGCCGGCGCCGGCCGCGCCCAGCGCGTCGATCTCACTCAGCCGGGCACGGTGTGGCGATGGCAGCGACGTCGAGGTCTACGAGGTGGCGGAGATGGGGCATGCCTGGCCCGGCGCCCGCAGTGGCAGCATCGCGGCGCCCGACGCCGGGATCATGGCCACCGAGCTGATCTGGCAGTTCTTCGCCGCGCATCCCCGACAGCGCTGACCCGTCGCCGATCGGCCCGATCACAAGGCGTCAGGCGCGGGGCAACGCCACGTGCGGGTCCGTGTTAGGACTGTTCCGTGAACCGGACTGCATACCGACTCGCCGTGGTACTCGTCGCGATGGCAATGGTCAGCGCGCCTCAGCCGGCTATGGCTGACAGCGCCACGGCGACGGTGTACGCCGGCACCGGCGAGCCGGGCTACTCCGGTGATGGCGGCCCCGCCGTTGCCGCAGCGCTGAACAGGCCGGGCGGGATTACGGTCGGGCCGGACGGAGTCGTTTATGTGGCTGACACGGAGAACTGGGTCGTCAGGGCGATATCCACGGACGGCGTGATCCGTACGGTCGCGGGCCGGGGACGGTCAGAAGCGAACACACCGGAAACACCGGTGCGGGCGAACGCTGCCGTCCCCGGATCCGGGGTCACCCTGCGCTACCCGCTCAGTGTGGATGTCGACGCGGCCGGCACCGTCTATATCGGAGACAACGGGAACGCTCGCATCCTCTCGCTGTCGCAGGGTGGCGATGTCACCCTGGTGGCGGGAGGTAACGGCGCCGGGTTCTCCGGCGACGGTGGGCCGGCGGTCGAGGCGCGGCTTCGGGACGTCGCCGGCATCGACGTCGAAAGCGACGGCGCCCTGGTCTTCGGCGACCTGCGGAACTACCGGATTCGACGCGTCGACGCCAACGGCCTCATCAACACCGTCATCGGCAGTGGTGACGTCGGACTGGTGGCGGGGGGTGAGGCCGGGGCGTTCACCTTCCCCTACGCACCGATCTCCACGGCGGCCGGCCCTGCCGGGGACCGGTGGGTGGCGAGCACCCTGCTGTATGCCCTGTCCGGCTCGCGGATGCGCGCGGTGGTCCGGGACGGTGACGGCCGCTGGTCCTACTCCGAGTCGCAGAGCGCCTCGATCCCTACCGGCGCCTGGCTGGGCAACCTCTACGTGGCCGCCACCAAGAACGCGGTCTACCTGTCGGCCGACGACGGGCTGTACCGGCTGTATCCGGACGGCGGCGTGGAGACCCTGATCGCCAATCCGCCGTTCGTCGGTCCCCTGACCATGCTGGACGACAAAACCGGCTACCTGACAGATCCTCGGCTGAACAAGGTGTACCGGCTGGATCTTCCGGGGCTGTCTGACGCGGATCCGATCGGCGGTGGTGAGTGGTGGCGGCAGTGGTGGGCGCTGGCGATCGCGGTCGGGCTCACGATCGCCGTGGCGCTCGTGGTGACGGTGGTCGCGGCACGCCGCCGCAGGTCATAGCCGAGTCGCTCGGCGCAAGCTTCCTTGGGCGGTCAGGATGCCCGGCCGCAACACTTCTTGTACTTCGTCCCTGATCCGCACCAGCAGGAGGCGTTGCGCGGCGGCGGCCAGGCGATCACGTCCTGCCCGGTGATCGTTTTGCTGTACCGGCTCTTCACCGCCGAGTCGAGCGGTGACTCTCCGAGCCGCTCCGCGAACTCGCAGAGCCCCGCCACGGTAGCGGGAACCACCCGGATCGACGGCACGCCCTGGGCGGCCAGCCCTCGCCAGCGGCGCTCGGTCGCCGTGTAGTACTCCTCGTCGGTTGCGTCGTAGGCGTCCGGCCACCGCCGGCATGCCTCGGCCCGCTCCGCGCGCTGGAAGACCAACATCCGGACCTGGCGCGGCACCCGGCCGGACGCCACCGCGTCGCTCACGTCGGCTACGTCGAAGACGTTGTCCCGTGGGTCGGGCGGGCCCAGGGTACGGTCTCTTTGCCGGTTGGCACCGACAACGATTTCGTCCGTCGCGTCCGGTGGCAGTCCCAGCTGTTGCCGGACCTGCATGCGCCCACGGAGCGTGATCAGCGACGGCCACAGCCAGCCGTCCGGTCCCCCCAGCTTCGCCAGCTCATCGGCGGACAGCCGGGCGACCGTGCGGTCGTACCACCGTAGTGCTCCTTCGAGATCCTCACGCTCGGCGAGCAACTCGGCGGCCAGGGCGCAGTGTCCGTCGTGCAGGGCGGCGTCGTGGGCCAGCCGGTCCAGCTCGGCGTACGCCTCATCGGCAGCGTCCTCGGCGAACCGGTCCTCGGCGAGCTGCAGCCGGGCGTAACAGCCGTCCTCGCCACCGTCGACGATCAGCCGCCGCAGCGCGGCGTCCGCCCGATCCGGCCGACCCGCCTCGCGCCACGCCCTGGCCGCCTCCAGCAGGATCTCGCCACGCTCGTCTGGATATTCCTCCGCCTCGGCCTCAAGCGCCTCGGCCTCATTCATCGCACGCAGAGCCACGCCGACGAACCTACCCCTGTCGCCCGCCTAGCAAGCGCACGCCACGTCCGTCCGGTCGTCAGGCGCGGGAACGCGATGGTTTCGGCTTTGCCGGGACAGACCAGCCCAGACCCGGAAGCCAGAGCGTGCAGAGCGGGTGTGGTTGGCCGCGAAGCCGCTCCGGGCGTACTAGCGTCAGGGGCGTGACGAGTCCTGGTGCGAGGTACGAGCCGCTGACGGTGGCGCGGCTCGGCGCCCTGTTTGTCGGAGCCGACGAGACGCAACGCTGGCGGTTGGTGGCGGAGTTCCTCGAGGAGTACCGCTGGGAACCGCCGGAGAAGCGTGGTGGTCTGCTGGACGAGGAGCCCGCCCCAACCGGTGACGAACACTGGGATGTGTTCCTCGCGGCGTTGACAGAGCACCTGGCGGCAAAGGACGGGCGTGGCGCACCGTCATGGGTTGAGACACGCTCGCTGCGGCGGTTCTGGTTCCCGTTCAACACCCGTGCGGCGCGGGTCGACGCGGTGGTCCACGCCCCGGCGGCGTTCCGACGACGTGGGGTGTTTGTCGCAGCTCAGGAGTTGAACGTCGCGTGAGCGCTGACGATCCGCTGTTGGACCGTGCCGCGATCGAGGAAGCCTTCCGGCGGCTCGGCAATCGACTACAGAGGCGAGGCGTGGTCGCTGACCTCTATGTCTTCGGTGGAGCGGCCATGCCCTGGCCTATGAGGCACGCCGGGCGACGGCTCGTCCCGGGCGTGACCCGTCGGAGAGGATCGGTCACCACCGCTCGGCGAATCCGCCGAGTTCGTCGAGTTCTTGACGGGTCATACCCGTCAAGAGGGCAACAGACGCGGTGACCGAGCCATCGAGCTGCCGGAGCGTACGGCGGACTTCCGCCTGTAGTTCCGAGCGATGATCCTCGACGTACTCGCATGGCGACCTTGGATCAACAGCGGTGGGGGTTGAACGGTGATCACCATATGGCTGGGCGGTCAGCGGCCAAGGAATCAGATTGTCATGCGGCCCACTGCATAGATATGCTCGGGGCATGATGATGCCGCCACCGGAGGAGCCCGGCGCGACGGGCTCGCGGTGCGACCTGCGGGTGTGCTTCTTCGGTGACTCGTTCACGGCGGGGGTTGGCGATCCGTCCGGTGTGGGCTGGGTGGGGCACGTGGCCGCTGCCGCCCGTGCGCAAGGCCATGATCTGACCGTCTACAACATGGGGGTTCGCCGGGACACATCCCTGGACGTGGCCCAACGTTGGCTTCCTGAAGCCCGTGTCCGCCTCAAGGACGGGCAGGCTTTCGGGGTCGTGTTCGCGTTGGGGACCAACGACGTGGACATGCAGCTCGGCCAGGTTCGTGTCCCGCCGGGCCGATCGCTCGCGCTGCTTGCCGCGATGCTCGATGACGCCCACGCCGCACGGTGGCACACGCTTGTCGTTGGGCCGCCGCCGGTGCTGGACCGGCAGGCAAGCAAACGGGCTGCCGATCTCGCCGCCGCGATGGCGCAGGTGTGCACCACCCGAAGCGTGCCGTTCGTCGATGTCACGGCGCTCTCAGCGGACCCGGTCTGGAGCCAGGAGATCGCTGCGGGTGATGCCTATCATCCGTTCGCGGCTGGTTATGCCCGCCTCGCCGCCCTGGTAGAGCCGGTTCTCCTGCGGTGGCTGGCCGGCATGCCAGCCGACCTGATGAAACCAACTGACCCACCACAATCGATCCCAAGGTCGTAAGGCCGGGTCGACTCGCCTGGTGAGCGATGGCTGGGTGCCCACCCAGCTGAGTCAACTGTCAGAGGCCGAGGGCGCCGACGGCGGCGGGGAGGGTGGGTGCGGTGGCGAGTTGGCGTACGCAGTCGCGGTCGCGGAGCCACACCTGGCAGGTCGTACCGGTGTAGTGGACGGCGACGGGCTGCCCGGCGTGGTGGCGGGCGAGCCGGCGGAGGAACGGTACGGGGTCGTCGACCTCGATCGGGGTCGGGGTCTGCGGCACCGGGATCGACTGTTCCGGGTCGGCGGGGACGTTGCCGGCGATGGCGAGGTCGAGGTAGTCGAGGCAGAAGGCGGTCGCGGCCTCGGGGGTGGGTCGGCCCGGCGGGTCGGCCGGGGCGGGTTCCCGGCCGGGACAGTCGATGGTGACGTCCCAGCTCTCCCCCTGGACGAGTCGGAGGTCTCCGGCGTTCGGCGCGTGGTCGACAACCGTGACGGTGATCCCCAGCCGCAGCCCGAGGACGAGCCGGACAACGTCGGCCAGCGGCGGTACGTCGGGTCGGCGGGCCAGCAGGAACAATCGGGCACCGGGCCGGCTCCGGGCGGCGTGCGTGACGTACTCGGTGAGCGGGTCGGCGCCGAGGTGGTGCAGGGTGACGGTGCCGTACCGCAGATCCTGGTCGAGCTGTCCGCGGCCGTCGAGTTCGACCAGGTCTTCGGGGCGGATGTCGAAGGTGTCGGCCCAGCCGCCGAGCCGGAACTGCCCGGGGAGCTGGTGCAGGGGTTTGCCGCCGGGGTGGGTCGCCACGTGCGGCGCCGGCACCTGTTCGCCGGAGCGCCACAGCTCCTCCCCCGCTGGCCGGGCCTGGCCGGCAGCCTTGTCGAGGCGCCAGAGGCGTACGCCGGTCCGCCAGCCGGGGCCGCCGGCCGACCAGGTCAGGTGGACAACCCGGCCGGCCAGGTCGGTGATCGTGACCGTCACGTCCCGGTGGATCCGCCGGGTGCCGCCGCAGGTGAAGCAGCGCATCAGTGACGGGCTGCGGCCGGAGCCGGCGCAGCGGACACAGTCGGGGTCGGCGCGGTCGCCGAAGAGTCGACAGTCGCAGTGCTGGAGTCGGCTGTTCGGGTCGCAGTCGGGGCAATCGACGTACTCGATGGGTGGGCCCAGCCACGACGGGGCCGGCGGCTGCCAACCGCGCCGCAGCAGGGTGGTGTGCCGGCTGAGGATCTGGCCGGTCGACTGCTCGCTGAGGGTTTCGAGGGTGCCGGCGTCCCGGAGGCTGGTGTGCCACCAGCCGCCGTCGCGCCAGATCGCCTGGGCGCCGGGGTTCTCGGCGCCGGTGGTGAGGTCGACGCAGTCGGCGAGGATCCGCCGTTCGAGCTGGTCGAGGTCGATGGTCGGCGGTTCGGCCGGCGGTGGTCCGCTGGGGGTCAACTGGTGGGCGGCGACGGTCCGGCCGAGTTCGTCCAGGCCGTAGCAGGCGTCAGCATCGCTGGTGGTGGTGATCGCGGTGGCGAGGTCGGCGGCGTAACCCCGGGGCTCGGCCGGGACCGGCCCGCCTGGCAGCTCGTAGCGGAGCGCCCAGGTCAGGCCGGCGCCGTACGGTTGCCGCCGGACCTCCACCACCAGGTCGAGGCAGAGCAGGTCGGCGAGCCGGCACCGTCGGCCGAGGTCGGCGGCCGGGTCGGGCGGCGGCGGGACGGCGGTACGACCAAGATAGAGCCGCCACGCGTCGCTGCTCTGCCACGCGATCGCCTGCGCTTCCAGCACCTTCCGATGCGACGCGGAGTGCTCGGGTCGCCAGCCGGGCGGCAGCGGGATCAGCGGCCCGTCCGTCGAGTGGGGCTCTCGGACGTCGGTCCACGAGCCGGCGCCGACGGTGGCGGCCAGCTCGTGCAGCAGCGGCGCGAGCGGCAGACACCAGCTTTTGTCGCCGTCGTCGAGCCACGGCTCCGGTCGCACCACCCCGGGTACGACGCTCGCCGAGGCGACCGCCCCGGTGTCAATGTTGACCATGGTGAGGACACGCTGGGCGCGACGCCGCCCGGTCTGCCCGCAGTCGTGACAGGGCCGGCCGACGGTGCCGACCCCGTCACATTCGAGACAGTCGTGGTAGGGCTCCCCCGGCTGCCAGTCGTCGGCGCTGACCAGCAGCCGGTTGCCACCGTAGGTGCAGGAGCAGCGCACCAGGGTGAAGGAGAGCCCGTCACACGAGCGGCACAACACCACGTGCGGCCCGGCCGGTACCGTCCCGGTCACCGGACCACCTCCACGCTCGCGCACGGCACGTCGTGCTCGGCGCGGAGCACGCAGCGCCGACCGCCGCCGAGCAGCCGGTCGCAGAAGAGCCGGGACTGCACGCCCTGGGCGTCCTCGGCGGAGACGGTCGCCTCGGCCGCGTCGACCTGCGGCAACCGGTCGAGGGTCCGGGCCAGCGTCCGCCCGAGCTGCCGGGCCGCGTCCAGGTCCGGCGCGGTGAAGGGCACGTGTACGACGTACCGCTCGGCCATCAGCGCCCCGCCAGCTCGTGGGCGTTCGGCGCGTGCCGCGACTGCCAGCGGCGCAACGCGTCCTTGATCCGGGCATTCTGCTCGCGCAGGCTCGCCACCTCGGTGTACGCCCGCGCCAGGTCCCCGGCCACCTGGTCGAGGAACACCGTCACCTCGCCCGGGTCGACTCCCCGCCGCCCGAACCGGACCGGGGTGAACCGGCGCGTCCGCACCTGCGACGGCCACAACGGCCGGTACGCCGCCGACCGGTACGACGTCGGCCGGGGCTCCGGCCCGAGCAGCCGCTGTAACGGCTCCCGATCCCGCCCGAACACCCGGCGGAGCAGAGTACGCACAACCTCACCAACCCTTCGACAACGTGCAGGACATGGACGGGTGGCCCCGGCCCGACCGAGGGGCGTGCTCCGAACCAGGGCCACCCCGCCCCACCACCGCAGCCCTTCAGCGGCCGTACGGCAGCAGGGCGTGACCAGGGGCCGGGACGGCCAACGCGTACGAGCCGACCGCCCCGACCGGGAGGTGCGAGCGCTCCGAGGTTGGAGACCGAGGAGTGCAACGCGCTGCCCAACCTAGGGCTACTTCTACGCTTAAGTCAAGAAGCACTTAAGCGCTGAAGTGAAACTTGCAGGTACCGACTACTTGCAGTCACAAGTGGGGGCGTGATCTCATGGTGGGTGGAGACCGAGGAGTACACATGCCTGCACCGAAGTGGGAGCGCCTTGCGGACCACATCCGCCAACAGATCAAGTCGGGAGACCTGAAGCCCGGCGACAAACTGCCGTCAACTGCGCAGCTCAAGGCAGAGCACAACGTCTCTGACTCCGTCATCCGCTACGCGATGCACGCCCTACGCACCGAAGGACTCGTCGAGAGCACCCAGGGCCTCGGGGTCTTCGTAGCCGAGCCCAAGTAGCTTTGCTCAATCACATGCCCCGCGAAGGGCAATCGAGGATGCGACCTTCCTCTATCCTTCTTTCGCAGACGGTGACCACATGACCACCAAGGCATGGGGCTGGCGCGGTCTGTGGTGGACCGCATCCGACGGCGGCCGGTGATCGGGGAGGACGGCATGGCCAGCATCGAGGAAGTGAAGGCGGCCCTCATGCAGGCCGCCGAGCGCGGTAAGCAGCACCTCACCGAGGCCGGCGTCCTCATCCAAGGCAGCACCACCGCCGCCCGTGAATACGTGAGCATCCTCGGTTAGCCCGGGTGGCTCGGTGAACGTCAACGAGGTCAAAAGCACGATCCGCGAAGGCAACCAAGCCGCCAAGGAGGCTGCGAACACCCTCCACCAGGCCGGCACGGAAGCAGCCGCCGCAGAGCAGCTCGCCCGCGTCACGATCCACGACAGCCAGGACGAGGATGCGCAGGCTGGGCTGAAGATTCTCGAAGGCTTCGACCGTGAGGTCGATTTAGCGATGCGCCGCGTCGACGCTGCCGTCGAGCACGCAAACGCCTACCTTGCGGCGCTCGGATGAACGCGCCCATGCAGGAGGTGGTGGCTCAACTCCTCCACGTACGTGAACGGCTCGCCGCCGCAACGGTCACCTCGATGAGAGCCAAGGCTGATGCCGACCACGCCCACCAGCGGTACGCCGAGGCGGCTCAGGGCACCGAGCATCCACAGATAAGAGAAGCCCTCACCAACATGCGGACGGCCAGCGAGAAGGCGGCCAAGACAGCCCGCCTGCTGACCGAGGCACGCGCCCGCTTCACCACCTACCTGAACAGGATCGCCCCCGGATCCGCATCCGAGTCGGACGTCTCTGATGCCGAGATGCCATCGGGCGAGCAGTTGCTGGGTGAAGCCGAGCGCCGTGGAGACAGCGCCTCCGGCATCGGCGCGTTCCTGAGCAGGACGAGCCGCAATATCGAGAACATTCAGGACACCGGCAAGACTGCCACGGAGGTAGCACAGAACACGATCAAGGTGATCAAGGATGTCGTCAAACCTCCAGGCGCACAGACAGCAGGCACGGCGGCGAGACCGCCCAGTCAACCGCCGCTGATCCAGAGGATCGATGTACCGGAAGCGGTAGGAAACTTCCTCGTTCTGGGGTTGATCGCGGGCATCACTGTCCATAAGTCAATCAGACTGGCACGCAGAAGCATAGAAAGGTTCCGTTCACGTGGAAACAAGGAAAGAGACCAGCGAACTGATCCGGGCGATAGCGAAGAGCGATTGGGACCAGGCCGACCGCCTACTGGAGCGACTGGATGAGATCGGATGGGCTGGCGGGTCTCAGGTCATCAGCGCGGCTTTCGCTCTCGCCGTTGACCGGAGGTTCCGAGGCAAGAATCTCCAAGACATCGCCCGGTTTGTCTCGGACACTCGCGCACGGTACCAGGACGGCTCCGAGCTTCCCGCCCTCGCCATGGAGGGGATGATCCGTGCCGTACTCGGCGAGGCGCACCTTGTGGACGACATCGCTCCCGACGTCGCCTTCTCTGCACAGATCGCGATTCTCGGCACACTGCTGCATGACGAGAACATGACCGATTCACGGCTTGACGGATTCATCCAGCAGGCAGAGAAGACTGCAGCAGAATACACGTAAAAGGGAAAGCGGGCTCAGAATAAAAGCTGCACCCATAGCGAGCCAAGGATCTCCAAAACATCAGCGAGCGAACCTCAGCCACTCTCCTATATCGAAAGTCGAAAATCCTCTATCTTTTGACGGATCAGCAAATCCGGCTCCCCCGAAGCGTCTTTCGACTCCAACATCTGCTTCACGTCATCATCATCAAGGATAAGGATCATTTTGTTATATACAGTCCATTGCTCGCGGCGCGTAACAAGCGCCGAGTTATCTGCCCCCTTCCGAGTAACAATGAGACCGAAGTGGCCCGGCCCATGTAGAGACAAGTAATTCGCGAGCTGGAGTACCTCGGGTTTCTTAATCCCGTCCGTGTAGTTCTTGGCGTCTACCACAACATGATCGGCACCGTATCGTACACGCAAAAATGCCCAGAACCCGCTAATAGCATAATTCGGCAGGATGAAGTCTCGGCGATTCGTCTCCGCCTCGTTAGTGCGCTCCCCAATCGGCGCCGACAGCGGGGGGCAAAACAGATGATCCAGGATCTCCCCGCAAAGTTTCTGGTAAGCCGACCAATCCGCCCGCCCCGGCGGGATGCGCTCCAACCTCCACCCCAGCGCTTGAGCATGGCTAGGCGACTTAGGCTTCACCCCACCCTTGATGAAACGAATTGCCTCATCTTCCATCCCGACTGCAGCCGCAGACGCCAGTATCCACTTGCGATCCCAGACGTCAATTCCAGAACGCCGAAGAGCCTCAAGGTTGCTCACAGAGAGGGAGCCAGGTATCGCCAATACCAAATTTACCCTCACGGGTGACGCACCAGCGCGCAGACGTTCACCAAGTCTAGATAACTGGTGGGCCACCATATTCACCCTGGATAGCGTTTGGGGCGCCGCTCGTTTTACCTCAACGATCGTGTATTCGCCGCGGCGATCGAGGATAAGGTCAATGCCGTCAACATTAGCCATAATACGACTATCGGGGTACCGCGCATTAAGCAGACTTCGCAAAAAGTAGATGAAATCCGCCTCCTTGAAATCCCCTTCATCGCCCGATTCAATGAGTGTCGTCACCACAGAGGCCAGCTTAGTCGCAAAGCGGGACCAAAGGAACCCCTTCCATCGCCCTTACGCGTTCTCAGCGAGCTGACGACTGAACGCGGCGTGCGCTTGGCGGTACTCCTGCTCCCGGTTCGCGCGATAAAAGGGCGGCGCATACCCTTCCGGCACGAGATTCCGCTGGGGGTCATCAAAGTAGGCCATCAGCTTCTTGAACGAATCCTGCGACTGCCGCACTCCCTGGGCATGGAATTCCCGAGCAATTTTGTGCCCGTTGGCATCAAACCACATCTCGGCCTCGTAACTACTCAAGACCGCATACCGAGAGCTGAACATCGCCGAGAGCTGATCTACCTCGATGCCCAGCCATACCGACACCAAGGCGTCGATCTCGACCAAGGCAGCACGCCTCTCATACTCGCTTCGCAGTGGAGTATCCCGCTTCCACACCGGCGATATCGGCGCAATCGCCTGCGCCCGGGGCCAGTCTATGGCCCATCGCTCATTCTGGAACATGGGGTCGAACAGGGAGGACCAGAGATCCGAATAGGCGTTTGTAAGGCAGACGAGACGTAGTATGCGCAGAAGGAGCGGTCGCGCCAAGGGGTGCCCTTCAGACGCCGCGGGGATCGAGAATATCTCCTTGCCATACAGGGTCGACTTCCCTGAGATTCGGACTCCATAGTCGAGCGGAAGGGATGCCCAGAAGCCAGCATTCAAAACGGTCAGCTGATCGCTAGCCATGGCAAGCGTATGCACCGCTTTCACATGCGACGGCCCTGGCGGATAGACCGCAGAGTACAAGCTTCGCTCTCCGCTCACCGAAATCATCTCGCGCCAGGCTAGACGATAATAATCAGCAAATGGCCTCCCCTCCCACTTTTCTAAAGATTCCCGAAATTCTTTTTTGGACCCGGCAACTCTGTAGTTGGTACGGGGCACGAAGTCGTCAGCCGCACTAACGAGGTCGATAGAGCGGTAGTCCTTGTTGCTCTTGCATGGTACGTTGGGCTGTTTGGCAAGCGGGTTTGCGATGCCGATCAGAGGGCCTTGCAAAATGACCTCGTCCCAGCTTCCCACCTCCGAGGTACCCCACCTGATCGCACCGTCGCGCTGAGCATCTCCTTCGACAAATCCGCGGCTAACCTTTGTAGTAGCAGCGTTGATTCGGTCCGGAAAACTTGCAATCGCCTTGATTGCCCCCTGCTCCGCAGCAGTCACCGGATAGAGTATCTTCGCCTGATCGACGGGCACATCATCCTCGTCCGTCATGAGCTTCCACTCCGCAAGCACATCGCGGTTGACCTGCACGATTCGGCCGGCGTGAGTACGCAGATCCCAGTCGCCCTCGAACTTCAAGCCCGGTAGATTGCCTCCACCATCGTGAGATAATGATCCCACAAGAGTAGACGGGTCATACAACCATGCGATCTGACCGAAAGCCACATCCCGAACGGCGCCGTATACATGGATACCGAATTCCACATGGTTGTCCACCTCAACGAACAGGTGCTGCTTCCGCTGATTAATGAAGTGTGCATGGAACCGCAGCCTACGATAGCAAGCAGAACGCAGGGGACCTTCTTTCGTCCCGTTCAGGTGCGAGTTCGGGTGCAGAAAGCCAGCCATCCCGATTGGCTTGAGTAGTTGCCAGGATCGAATCATGAACGCGCGATAAAGATTCGCTTGCGTGTTGGCGAGCAGGCGGTACTCAACGGGAGATGTAAAGAGATTGACCAACGCAGCCTGCAGCGCCAGCTCTCGACAATAAGCCCTGGTAATATTCTCGCGGGCAAGTATCGCGGCCCTTCGCGATTCGTAGACTGACGGCGTCGGTTTATCCGCAAGCACGAACCAAGGATTGTGCTCCGCCAGTACAAAGTCTTCCAGCCAGCGGGGCCGTACCCAGGGTGGGTTGCCGACTTGGAGGTCGAAGCCGCCTTTGCCGAACGCCTGGGCGAAGGTCAGTTCCCAGTGGAAGAAGCCCTGCTCGTCGGCGATCCGGGTGGCGGTGTGCAGCCAGGGGAAGCGTTCCTCGAACCGGAGGGGATTTTCCATCCCCATCAGGCCGTCCAGCCCGCGCTCGTACTCGGTCACCTCGGCAAGGGTGGTGAGCTGGGAGAAGAGCGAGTCGTCCGGGAGGTCGGCCCGGCCCAGCATGGCCTCGGCGAAGGTGAGCCAGTCGTCCAGGTTCGCCAGCGGCACCGGCCGGCGGAGCTGCTCGGCAAAGCTCACCTTCCGGGTCGCGGTCGGCTTGACCGGCATCGCCAACTGGACCGACTCGACACCCCCGAACAGGTCCTGCTTCTGGTACGACACCGGGTCGTCGTACGCGGGCACCTCCCGGACGTGGGTGACCTCGACCGGCTCGGCCGGGTACGCGTCCGAAGAGCCGTCCAGCAGCTCGGCGGCGTCCAGCGGCCAGAACCACAGCGCGCACCAGACGTCCATCACGGTCTTCAACCGCCAGTACGGTGTGCCGGTCGCCGTCAGGTCGGCGAGGATCTTCTCCCTCGGCACCGCCCCGTCAGCCGGCGGCAGCGGCGACTCCGGCTCCCAGACCGGGATGTCCCGACGGATCTCCCGCTCCGAGATCTCCAGCCGGAGTCGTACCAGTTTCCACAGGAACTCGACCCGGCCGGCGAGCGCCTGGAGCCGGGCCACCTGCGACGGCTGCTTCCGGGAACCCTTTGCCGACGGCGCGCGCTTGATCGCCGTACGCCATTTCTTGAGCTTGTCGGCCTCGGTCGGCGCCAGCTCGCGGGCCTCCTTCTCGGCGGCGACCGCGCCCCAGCCGTCGGCCGGGAGCAGGAAGTGGTGGACGGTGCCCTCGGTGATGTCGCCGTCCCGGAACGGCCGGTCCTCGGGTGCGGTGGTCAGCCACGACTTGTCGGTGAGCTGCTCCGGCCGATAGAGCCGCCGGCCGCCGCCGATCAGCGAGTTGCCGCGCTTGAGGTGCAGGCCGAACCAGGGTGCCCGCAGCCCGGCGTGCATCACGTTCAGCCAGAGTGACACCTCGGCCAGCTCGACCGCGGTCCGGTTCAGGTCGACGCCATAGCAGTTGTGCAGTGCGATGTACGCCTTCACCCGCTGGAGTTCCAGGTGGTAGTCCTCGGGTTCGAGGGCGACCCCCAGCTCCTCCTGGCGGCGGCGCAGATATTCGGCGGCGACCTGGTTGATCGCCTCGTTGAGGAAGGCACCGGAGCCGAGCGCCGGCTCGCAGATCGTCCAGTCGAGCAGGTCCCGGGCCCGCAGGCCGTCGCCGGCCTCCTCGATCCGGTACTTCAACGCGAGCTGGACGGTGACCTCGGTCAACGACTGCGGGGTGTAGTAGGAGGCGCTGGTCTGCCGGTCCCGGCCGGCGAGCCGGTAGACGAACTGCCCCGGCTCGTACGGGATCCGGCTCTTGTGCCCGGTGACCGGGTGCTCCTTGAGCACAAAGACGTCGTCGTCGTAGTCGTCCACCTTGGACTCGGGGATCATCCACGAACCGTCCTTCGGGTCGCCGTGCTTCGCCACCTCGAAGAGCCGTTCGGTGGCGACAAACCCGGTGTACGACATCAGCCCCTCGTAGACCGCGCCGAGCTGGTTGATCCCGAGCTGGGCGTACGAGATGAAGCCGCCGCGTCGCCGCCGCCCACCCTTGGTGATCATCAGGCGGCGCAGCACCTCGTAGAGAGTCTCGTTGCGCAGCCGGGTGTCGAGCTTCGGGCCGTTGACGTCGTCGTCGCAGTCCGGCTGCGGGATCCGCTCGCCGATCAGGGTGATCGCCTCCGGCAGGAACAGGTCGGAACGCAGCGGCTCGAACCGCAGCCCCTCGCCCGCGCTGAGCGTCTCCCCCTCGTCGGTTTCCTGCGTCGGGTGCCCGTTGTTGACCATCCGGAACAGCAGGTCCAGCGACTCGTAGAGGTGGAAGCCGTCCTTCGCCGACGGCGGCAGCCGGCGGGCGACCAGGTCACCGAGCCGGGCCATGCTGTAGCCCTCCAGGTATTCCGGATCCTTCGTCGGCAACACCCCCAGCTCCGGCCGGGCCTCGGCGTAGAGCAGGAAGAGAATCCGGTACAGGTAGCGCAGCGCCTCCCGGCCCAGGTCGCGGGCCAGCTCGTCCAGGTCGGCGACCTCCTCCGGCCGGTAGCCGGCCTGGCGGATCCGGTCCAGCACCTCGTTCGCGATCAACTCGACCGAGGTACGCAGCCCCTCCCGCAACTCGCCGCTGACCCCGACCGCGTGCTGCCGGGAACCGGCGACCAGGTCCGCCAGCGGCTCACTGCCGCCCTCGGCCGGCGGGCGCAGCGAATCCGCCCCGAACAGTGCGGCGACGACGTCGTACTCCCGCTCGTCGTTGCGGCCGTAGAGCACGTCGAGGCTGACCGCCAGATAGCGCCCCTCACCCCAGACACTGCGGTCGGCGAGGGTGACCACACCGCCGCCGAGGATCAGGACATACCGGGGTGGGTCCTCGGCGGCGAAAAGCCACGAGGCGAGCTTCGCCCCGGTCTCGATCCGCTCCCCGCCGGCCAACTCGACCGGGTCCAGCAGCCGGCCCGCCTCGGTCGGATCCTGGGCGGCGTCGGTGTCCACCGCCCAGCCGCACTCGATCGCGACGATGCCGTGCCCGGTGCCGCCGCTGCCCGGCTCGGCGTACGCCACCCGGATCTGCTGCTCCTGCCCGGCCCGCTCGACCGTGATCGTCCTCGGTTCCGGCCCCGGCCCCGGCCCCGTCCCCGACTCCGGGTCGCCGAAGCCGAGCACCTTCAACAGCTCGACGTGCACCTTGCGCAGCCGCTCCGGGTCGAACAGCTCCCGGTCGGCCAGCTCGGTCTTCCGGTCGAAGTAGTCGCGGCGGAAGCCACGCAGCGCGGCCCGGGGAGTCAGCCGGCCGCCGCGCTCCTCCTCCGCCCACTTCTTGGCCAGCCCACCCTTGAGGGTGGTCGGCAGCACCTCGGCGAGGTAGTGCGCGGAAAGGTACTCGCCCCGGTTGGTCAACGACTCGAAACTCATGCCCCCGCCTCCGCTGTGCTGCCAGCCCCGAGCGCCGGCGTCTGGTCCGCCGCCGTCGCCGGATTCACCAGTACGCCGAGCAGCCGCAACAGCGGATCACCGGCGGTCTCCAGGCGGGTCACCAGGTCGGTCTGCTCCCGTACCGTCCGGTGCACCCGCTGACGCCGGCGCTCCCGCTGCGCCGCCGGCAGCTCGTCGAGCAGGCTCGCCTGCGCGAACCGCTCCACCTTCTGCCGGTGCTCACGCAGCGGGGCGGCGATCTGGGCGTCCCACTCGGCCCGCCGGGCCGCCAGATCGGCCCGGGCCGCCTCGATCGCCGCCGGCACCAACGCCCGCAGCCCGTCCAACGGCACCGGCCGGCCCGGGTTCGCCAACTCCGGGCCGACCCCGGCCGCGGCCAGCGCCGCCACCATCGGCCCGACCCGGGGTACGGCCGGCAGCCCGGTCACCGCCATCCACTCCACCACCGTCGGCTGGCCGAGCCGGTTGCAGTAGACGCCCTGCACCAGGAAGGTCGGCTCGTCGACGTCGGCGGTCAACACCAGCGCCTGCTGCCGGCCGAGCCGGGCCAACACCTTGTCGACAAGCCACTCCACCATCGGATGTACGTCGCTGAGGAACGCGATCTCCGGCCAGACCGGCTGCTCCGCGCTCCGGGCCTCGTCGAGCTTGCGCTGGGCGAGCCGCCGGTCGAACGTCATCTTCAACCGCAGCTCGTCACCCTCGGCATGCGCCCGCAGATAGGACCGGGGCAGGTCGGAGAGCCGGTGCACCAGGTCGGCCGGGGCGAGCAGCGACATCAGCTCGTCCTCCCGACGCAGCCCGATCCGGTCCTCCGGCCGGTCGTCGTAGAGCTCGGCCAGGGCGGTGTCGACAAAGTCGCTGGTCGAGGCGAAAAGCTTCGGCACCTCCACCCGCTGCGGCTCGACCGCGATCGGGGTCTCCCCCACCCCGGCCATCAGGGCGGCGAGCGGATCGTCCTCGGCCGGCTCGTCGGGATAGCTGCGCTCCACCGTCTTGCCGTCCATCAGGTCCCGGACCAGCCGGTCCTCCTCCACCTTCGCGTCGTAGAGGCCGATCGCCGCCGAGACGCTGCCGAGGCTGCGGTGCGCCGCCTCCTCCCGGGCCAGCAGCTTCTCCGCCACCATCCGGTCGTCCTTGGCGTTCGGCACCGACGAGGTGAGGATCAGCGCCCGGAACTGCGGCTCGTGCCGCTGGCCGTACCGGTCGATCCGGCCGTTGCGCTGCTCGATCCGGATCAGACTCCACGGGATGTCGTAGTGGATCAGGTGGTGGCACTGCTGGTGCAGGTTCACTCCCTCCGAGGCGACGTCGCCGGTGAAGAGCAGCCGTACCTCGCTGCCGGCCAACTCGAACTCCTGCAACACCTGCTGCTCCTCGGCGTCCGGCAGGGTGCCGTGCAGGACCCGTACCGCCGAGGGGCGCAGCCCGAGCCGGGCCGGCACCACCTCGGCCAGCCACTTGAGGGTCTGCACCCGCTCGGAGAAGACCACCGCCCGGACCGGGCTGCCGGGCCGGACGCCGATCTCGTCCCGCAGCTCCCGGACCAGCCGGTCGAGCTTGCTCGACTCGTCGTCGGTCATCGCCGAGGTCAGCTCCGCGAGCCGGTCCAGCGCCGCCCGCTCCCGCCCGGTCGCCTTGTCCATCCGCGCCTTCACCGTCGCCGCCAGCGCCCGGTGCGAGGAAAGAAACGACTTCAGCAGGGTGTACGGAAAGAGCCGGTCCTGCCCGCGTACCGGATGGTCACTCCACTGCCCGGCGAGCCACACGTCGGTCAGCTCGGCGAAGATCCGCTCCTCGGCGGCGCTGGCCGCGCAGTGCAGAGCCCGCGACGGGCCCCGGTCCGCCCAGCGGTTGCCGATCTGGTCCCGAACCTCCGGGCTGATTTTTGTCCGGCGCAGGTAGAGGTGGGCGATGTCGTCCGCCGAGTAGTTGTCCGGGTCGGTGATCGCGGTCGGGTCGAGCAACGAGATCAGCTCCGCGAACGACCGCCGGTCGCCGTTGTGCGGGGTGGCGCTGGCCAGCAGCAACGCGTCACTCCGGGCGGCCAGCCGGCGGGCCAGCTCGTTGCGCTGCGTCCCCCGGTTGATCAGGTTGTGCGACTCGTCGATCACCACCACGTCCCACTCGATCGCGTCGAGATGGTGGCCGAACTGGCCGGCGTCCTTGAGGGTGTCGACCGAGATGATCGCCCGCCGAAAGTAGGTGAACGGGTTCCGCCCCGCCGGGATCTCCTGCTGGATCCGCTGGATGCCGGTCGAGTCGAGCCGGACCAGCGGAATCGCGAACCGGGTCCACAGCTCCCGCTGGAACTGCTCCAACACCTGCTGCGGAGAGACGACCAGGATCCGGTCGCCCCGGCCCCGCCGGATCAGCTCGGCCAGGATCAGCCCGATCTCCAGCGTCTTCCCGAGCCCGACCACGTCGGCGAGCAGGATCCGGGGCCGCAGCCCAGCCAGCGCCAGCTCCGCCGGCCGGAGCTGGTAGGTGAGCGGATCCAGCAAAAACCGGTCCGCCAGCGCCAGGCCGCGCTCCGACTGCGGCAACGGAGTACGCCGCAGCACCGCCTCCAGGAACAGCCGGCTCTGCCGGAACCGGGCGGAGGTGTCCTGCACCAGGACCGTCTCCTCCGGCCGCATCGTCCGGACCGGCTCCAGGTTGGTGAAGAACGTCGCCTCGACGTCCTGGACCAGCTCGGAAACCCCGACGGCCTTGACCATCGTGCCGCCGTGGACCGGTTTTGCCGTCCGGACCAGCCACTCCTCGTCCCGGACCACGATCCGTTGCCCGGGCGCGAACAGTGCGCTGGTGGGCACCTCGGCGGCCGTCGGGTCAGGGTCGCCGGCCGACGGATCGGTTTGCGGGTCGGCCGGGTCGGCGTGCCGGGCCGTCGCACCGGCGGTGGGAACGGTGGAGAGAGGCGGAGGAGTCATAGGTGGGGGCGTCCTTCGCGGCGAGGGGGATGTTCAGTTGTCCTGCGGTGGTGCCGGGGGGTGTGGGGTGGTTGTGGGGATCGTCAGAGGGTGGCGCGGCGGGCGTACTGGCGACGCAACTGGTCGATCAGCCAGCCGACGTCCGGTGCTGCGGTCTCCGGGGAACCGTGTCCCGGCTCCGTCACCCGCTGCTGGTCGGATGCCGGCGCCCGATCATCGAGATCCGGGTCCGTGTCCTGGCCGGGGTCCGGTGGGCTGACGGCCGGATCCTCGTCGGTGCTGCCCCCGCCCCGGTCGACCTCCTCAGGATCCCGAAGCGGATCGTCCAGCACCGGCGGCACCACGGGTTCGCCACTGCCGTCGAAGGTCAGCGCGGTCAACCGCTGCCGTACGTCGGCGGCCGGGGCACCGTCGGCGGTCGCCACCGCCAGCAGCCGTTCCCGGACCGCCGGCAGACCGGGCCGGGCCGACGGGTCGTACGCCAGCATCGCGCCGAGCACCGGCGCCACCTCGGCCGGCACCCCCGACATCTCCGGCAGCACCGCCGGGTCGGCGATCTGGAACAGCAGCGCCGGCAGGGTCTTCGCCTGCGGATAGAGCCGGTGCCCGGTCAGCGCGAAGACCAGGGTCGCGCCGAGGCCGTAGACATCCGACTCCGGACCGGCGTCCGGTTCACCCCGAACCCGTTCCGGAGCCATGTAGTCGGGGGTGCCGACCACCCCGCCCGGATCCGTCAGATAGTCGTCCCGGTCGGCGATCACCGCCAGGCCGAAGTCGATCAGCACCGGCCCGTCGCCGCCGAGGATGATGTTGCTGGGCTTCAGATCCCGGTGCAGCAGCCCGGCCTGGTGCACCCGGTCCAGGCCGTCGACGAGCATCGCCCCGAGCATCGCCACCACCGCCGGCGGCAGCGGGCCACGCCGTTCGACGTACTGGGCCAGGGTCAGACCGGGGACGTACTCGACGGCGAGCCAGGCCGGGTCGCCGAGCGGATCGGCGTCCTCCAGCCGGGCCACCCGGGAGCCCCAGACGAGTCGCAGGCTCTCCACCTCGGCCGCGAAGCGCTGTCGGGCCGTCGGGTTGTCGAGCAGATGTGGACGGATGACCTTGACCGCCACCCGGTCCGCGGTCGAGGACACTCCGAAGTAGACGTCACCCATCCCGCCGTGGCCGAGTGAGCTGACGAGTCGGTAGTCGCCGAGCCTCCGCATCGACGGCAGCGTCACCACAGCCTGATCGCCTCCCCCACCGATGACCCTGAGCACATTACCCGTCATCACATCGACGGTGGAGTCCGCTGAATCCGCCTTAGGGTCGGACTGTGCCGGTCCGGACGGAGCCGACGTACCGCCGAACCGTCCCGGCCGGATGGGCTGATCGCCTCCTGCCAACGCCCCAGCGCCGGCAAGCAGGCGCCCCGGCTCCGCCGTACCGGCGGGCGTCCCGATTGGATCGGGCAATCGAAGCCGGCCTTCTTCATGAGATGACGCGCCCATTGGTGAACACCGGACGGGTTTCCCCGCTCTACTCGCTATCCGCTGTCGCAGCTTCGGCGGGGCGGAAACCGCCAGGATTCGCCGACGGTTTCCGCACGAACGCAGGTTCGCCGAGCCCTCCCGGTCGGCAGCGAACCCCGACAGGCGGCACGAGCCGTATCTGATCGCGTACGGATGCTCCTGACAGGAGCTTGCACTTCGGAGGTTGTCCGGCAAAATCCTGCGTTACAGTACCTTTGCCGCTTTCCGCAGCACGGCGGACCTTAAATCTTTTCACGATATCGGGAAGGCGTAGAAATATGGAGCCAGCAACGATCCGGCCCCGCTCGGCAACGGGAACCACACTCGACCTCGAAGACAGCGAGAGCTTGCGAAACGCGAGGGATCTCTACCTCAACCTCATCCGCGACACACTCACCGGCACCCTGTCAGAGGACTCGGATGTGATCCCGGGGATCAATACATCATGCTCGAAAGGCCTGGCGCGGCCTGCCGCCCACAGGATTGCCGCGGCGCTGAGGAGGGCTGGAATCGAGGTTGTCCTCAAGCGGCCGTACGACCCCACCAAGCGCGAGGGCGGCCTGGACTGGCCAGCTCGAGCCGAGTCGATGATCGGCATCAAGCGAATGGACAACATCCGCTTCTGCATCGAGACGGCGATTCGAGAAGGCGTTCCCGGTGATCTCATCGAAACCGGCGTGTGGCGGGGCGGGGCCGTCATCTACATGCGAGCAGTACTCAAGGCGTACGGTGACACCACCCGCCGGGTGTTCGCCGCCGACTCGTTTCAGGGGCTGCCCCCGGCGAAGCCGAATCAGCACCCTGCCGATGCCGGCGACGTGCACTACCGCGAGGACGCACTGCGGATCGGTGTGGAGCAGGTACGTGACAACTTCCGGCGTTACGGCCTGTTGGACGATCAGGTTCGGTTTCTCGTGGGCTGGTTCAAGGACACGCTACCCAAGGCCCCCATCGACCGGCTCGCGGTCCTGCGGCTTGACGGCGACATGTACGGGTCGACGATGGACGCCATCTCGGCCCTGTACCCGAAGCTCTCGCCCGGTGGCTTCTGCGTCGTCGACGACTACTTGACACATGCCGCCTGTCGACAGGCGATCAGCGACTACCGTGAGGCAAACGCGATCACCGACACGATCGTGTCGATTGACACCGCTGGCGTGTTCTGGCGCAAGCAGTCGTAACCTGAGCAACGGCCCAGGTGTGCGTTCGCAGCGTCTCCAGGAGTCCGCCGCGGGCCCGTCGGAACGCCCCGCCGCCCAGGTCACGGTGCAGGTGACTGTCGCGAGCCGAGCTTCGCGGCAGCCTGCCTGCCACGTTCGAGGCAGCGGACGCGGCCGACACGGGCCCCGGCCGGCGGGCAGCACCCAGACGGTACGGCTCACCGCGTACGGGCGGTCGTCGCCTCTGCGATGTCGGCGAGGAAGTCCAGCTCCGCCGGGGCACCCGGGCCACCGCCAGCGACGGCGATCAGCTTGGCGAACTCCTCGGTTGAGTCCAGCCGCCTGTCGCCAAGCTCGAATATCCGTGGAATGGCGTTTCGACCGGGCTGCTCTTCACCCGGTTGTGGTCGCGGCGAGGGCGGTGCCAGCCACCGTCACAGCGGTCCCAGCACCACGTCAGGATCCGCGTCCAACGCCAGGGTCTCCAGCACCGTCAGGAGCTGACGTTCCTCGTACCTGAAGTGGGACTCCATGATCGCCGCCACGCCCTCCAGGTGCCGATGCAGCTCGGCCGGCGAGGCGGCCCGGGTCACGGCGGCTTGGAGGCCGCCCAACAGATGCGCGATCATCGAGTGGTCCTGCCGCAGGCGGCGCAACGTCTCCCGCAACTCGGGGTACTGCTCGGCGATCGCCGGGAACAGGTCCCGGTCCTCGCCCTCGTGGTGTGCGGTCAGCGCGGTGCAGAACCCGTGGCAGAACAGCAACAGATCTCTGGTCGCCGACTCCGCCGGCGCACCATCGGCTGGAGCAATCGGCGAGCACCGCCGTACCGGTTGGTGGGTTGGGCGGTCCTGCGCGAGCTCTGAGTCGGTCGCCTCAGCCACGAGCGGGGTCGGGGACCCCTGGCAGGAGCGCCAGTCGGAATTTGGTCTCGTCTTCGGTGTCCGGGTCCGCTGTCAGGATGACGATCTTCCTTTCCGCGTCGCCGTCGGTGATCACGTCGCAATCCACCACGATCGGGCCGGCCACGGGGTGTTGGACGATCTTCTGGTCCTCGCGATGCGCACCGACCGCGCCGGAGGCCCACAACTCGGCAAAGCGTTCGTTACCCGTGGTGAGTAGCTGGATCAGGTCGGTCAACCGGTTGCTACCCGGAAAGCGTCCCGTCGCACGGCGCAGGTCGGACACAACGGCGGACTCAACCGTGTCCTGGGCGAACGAGGTCACCGGCCAGCACGACAGGCGTGGGCCCTCACCGTCGGTCGAGAAGGTGTCGCGAGCGAAGTTGCGACGGTGCGGCGGCGTCGACGACGGGTCGCCCAGGAGCGCCGCCCAGCCGCGGTTCCACCAGATCATCTGCCAGTCGGCGGCGAAGACCGCAGCGGCGGTGTCATCCAGTCGGTTGAGGAGGCGGCGAAGACCTGGCGGGATGTGGTCGGAGATCTCCGCGTGGGACGGAGGGACAAGACCGGCCAGCCGATAGAGATGATCTCGTTCGGAATCCGTGAGCTGCAGGGCGCGTGCGAGTGCGGCGACCACCTGCGCCGATGGGGTGGTGGATCGCCCCTGCTCCAGACGTACGGCGTAGTCGACCGAGATCCCGGCGAGCTCCGCAAGTTCCTCCCGACGCAGTCCCTTCGCTCGGCGCGCGCGCCCACTCGGCAGCCCTGCTGCTGCTGGAGAGAGACGGTCGCGCCAGGCGCGCAACGTCGCACCCAGCGTCGTCTCGTTCGTGGTCATACCGTTGATTCTCGCTCCTGACCACCCAGTCAAGGGTGGTACCCGAGTTCCTACCGTCGACCCGTCTCTGGTTACGGCCTCGACCGCCGGAAAACATCGGTTGCGTGAGTATTTCTTTCTCCCACGACCATATCGGCATAAGCGTGACTTCCGACGACCTCGACACCACCGTCGAGTGGTACTCGAGCAAGCTCGGCTTCACCGTCGACCAGCGGTTCGACTCCCACGGCACGACGTTCGTATACATCGTCAGCGGTGACGTCAAGATCGAGCTCCTCGCCGGCGCATCAAACCGTCAGGCGCCGACCGACGACGTCCTGACGAGCATGGACCCGTCGCGCCTGCACCACTTCTGCATCGCCGTCGAAGATCTTGACGCGACCGTCTCCCAGCTGCGCGACCTCGACGTAAGGCTGATCGGTGGCCCCATGGAGGTGACAGAAATCGGTCAGCGCATCGCGTTCATCACCGACAATCTCGGCAACATCATTGAACTCGCTGAGCCTGGCACCTGGCCCGCTGGTTTACGCGACTGATCGTTCTGGCGCCCCACCTCGCTGAGAAACCACAACGCGTACGCACGCTCCGGCCTGCGATCCGGGACGCCGGAGATGTCAGCGATGGTGTTCAACCCGGGCGATCGTCCGGCCACTGTTGCCGCGACGGCCCCGACACCGCGTGCGGGCTCTCGCCGGCCGGCGGGAGCCCGCACCCACCGTACTCGTCAAGTCACTCGGCGCACAGGTGATCGATGTCATGGGTACCGGGGCTGCCCCAGAGCTGGGTGTTCGTAGAGTTCTCCGACCTGCCCTCCGGAGACCTGCTCCGCTACCTGGGCGACGCCGGCCGCTGCGTTCGTGTCGACGATGCCGTCTGTCTCGACGCGGAGGCGATGTCGGGGTGGCTCACCCACCCCGACTTCCACGTCGTCAGGTAGGTGCCGTCCGCGCTACCTCACCGGCGGCCCGTCTGACGGTCACAGCGGTCCCAGCACCACGTCAGGATCCGCGTCCAACGCCAGGGTCTCCAGCACCGTCAGGAGCTGACGTTCCTCGTACCTGAAGTGGGACTCCATGATCGCCGCCACGCCCTCCAGGTGCCGATGCAGCTCCGCCGGCGAGGCGGCCCGGGTCACGGCGGCCTGGAGGCCACCCAACAGATGCGCGATCATCGAGTGGTCCTGCCGCAGGTAGCGCAACGTCTCCCGCAGCTCGGGATACTGCTCGGCGATCGCCGGGAACAGGTCCCGGTCCTCACCCTCGTGATGCGCGGTCAGCGCCGTGCAGAACCCGTGGCAGAACAGCAACAGATCCCTGGTCGCCGACTCCGCCGACGAACCATCGGCCACGGCCTGCCGGGTGACACGCAGCGCCTCGCGAAGCCTCTCGTGCACCCGGCGCAACTCTCGACTCCAGGCCACCAGCCTGGTCGGCTCACCCTCACGCATAGGTGACGGGCGAAGGGACGACAAGCATCGTCGTATCCTCTTCGGTCCGGCGCCTCCATGCCTGACACGGCCTGCCACCGGCACGCGACGCTGGGGCCGAGGTTACCAGGGAGCACCCCTGGAACAATGAGCGAACCCGCCCCACCCCACGCAGCCGACGATGCGATGGGGTTCTCCGGAGGATCGACCACAAAGCAGGCCATCTGCAGAATCTCCAGGAGCGCGGCGCGAGCCCGTCGGATCGCCTCGTCATCGACGTCAAGGTGCAGCTGGGTGATGCGCGGAAAGCCGAGGGTTGCGGCGGCCTGTCCGTGGAGTTCGAGGGAGAGGACGCGGCCGACAAGGGACCAGGCGCTCACCGCCCAGATGGCGACCACGCCAGCACCGTTGATCATTCCGTCAACCCAGCCCTCGGGTGAGCTCGTCGTCGGTCTGTCGGACATCGACCCGGTCGACGCGGCGTGGCATGGTGTCCACGCCGGCACGGTACCCCTGTTGCCTATCGACCACGAACGAATAGGTCGCCCGTCGACGGCCAGCCGGCACGGGTACCGGCCGCCTACCCTGATGCAATGGCCGACCCTGCTGTCCATGGCTTCCTACGGCGCCATGCCCCACAGGACGTTCGGGACACAGTCCGGTGGCTGGAGGAGCACGGTTACCAGCTGACCTCGTCGCCGCGCGAAGCGGTAAGCAGCTTCGGGGCGCTGTTGGTCTTCACCGGTGACGCGGAAATAGAGATCGTCTGCGATCGGTCCCAGTGGTTCATGGAGATCGCCGCACCCCCGGCGGCGAGCGGATGCAGTACGACCTGTTGATCGCGGCGAGCCGTGGCCTCGACTACCCGGACTGCTTTCCCGAGCACGCCGGCATCCCCCGCTTCCCGCTGCCCGAACAACTGCCCGTGGGCGTGAGTTGGCGAAGCACGCTTCCCGCCGTGTTGGATTGGATCAGCGGGCCCGGTGTCGCGGAAGCGGTCCAACGTGCCAACGACCAGCGGTACGTCGTGATGTGGCCCGACTCGCCCACGGCCCGGCAGTTGCGGCGCACGTGGCGCAGGCAGGCACGGCGGGCGGACGAAGAGCCCGGATAGGCCAGCACACCCAGACCCTGGCCGCCCCTCTTCCGGATGCCCCGGGCCCAGATGCTCATCGCACAGCTCACGATGACGGCGGTCTCCCGCGACGAATCGACCCGGGCCCCGTGCCCAAACGGCCCCCAGCCCTCCTGAGGCTCCCCGGGTTGGGGACATCGGGTGGCGCCGCGATCTTGGTATTCCAGCGTGGTTGTGACCACCCTGGAATACCAAGATTCAATTTGCCGGCACCGAGCCTGACCGGGGTCACATCGATGGCGGAGTGGCCATGCTCGCCCTGGCCGTCCTGACCATCCTCGCCGCCACCACCGCGCAGCAGCCCGACCCCGACGATCATCGCGTTGACCGTCGCCGAGATCCGCCGACGCCTCAACGCCTTCGTCCTCGCCACACCACTACCCCCAGCGCACACCCTGCACTGGTCGATCTGCGACGAACATCCCAAGTCCGCGCCCAACGGGCCCACTACCAGCGCAGACTCGGCCACTTAAGCTTGAGACTTACTCGTCTAGGGCTCGAGCGTGGCGGGCATGCTGAAGGCGGCGACGTGACGGGCATCGATGAAGGCGTTGCTTTCTACGATCTTCCCGTTCTCGATCCGGAGTACGTCGACGACCAACGCCTCGTAGTGCGGGCTGCCGGGCCGGCGGAGATAGTTGATCAGTGCCGGGCGCCCGTTGGCCGAGGTGGGGAACGTACGCCAGTCGAGCGGTCGGCCGAGGAACTCCGCGGCCGCGTCGATCCCGACGACCGGCGGCTCGGGCGGCATCGTGATCCGTACGTCCTCGGCGAGCAGTGCCCGGATCGTCTCCGGGTCCTTCGCGTTGGCGTAGCGGCGCAGGATCTCTTCGTCCTCGCTGCTGAGCTGCGGGCGGCGCCAGTCCTTCGGGTCCGACGGAGCGCGCCGCCGGAGGGTGTGGCGGCAGGTACATGAGCGCTGCGATCACGGCCAGCTCGACGGTCTCCCGGGCGGCGAGACCGGTCTGCGGATCGTCGGCCAGCAGGGCGTCGGGATAGGGACCGAGCTCGGTGGACCACTCCAGCG
>NZ_JBDPLT010000073.1:0-29037 GCF_039871775.1 Plantactinospora sp. B5E13 | reverse complement strand
CCGGGGGGCCGGTGGTGCCCACCCGACGCCCCGGCACGGGCAGCCGGTCACTCGGTCGCGGTGACCGCCGCCGCGTTGTTGCCGACCGCTCGCCGGCCGTTGCGGCCCACCGACGGGTCGCGCTCGTCGGTTGGGCGGTCCGGGCCGTTGAACCCGTGGCGTTCGGCGAGCACACCCGCCTGGAAGCGACTCGCCGCGCCGAGCCGTTCCATGATCTCCGCGATGTACCGTCGGCAGGTCCGGACGGACAGTCCCATCCGGCGGGCGATGACCTCGTCCTTCAGCCCGGCGGCGAGGTGCGAGAGGATGCCCTGCCGCATCTCGTCCCGCAGTTCGCTGCCCCGTTCGGGCGGTGCGGTGGAGAGTGGACTGGCCAGGTTCCAGAGCATCTCGAACATGGTGCGGACGCTGCTCACGACCGCCGGATGCCCGACGACGGCGATCCTGGTGTTCGGCTGCTCAGCGGAGACCGGCAGGACCACGTTGCCGCGGTCGAACAGCACCAGCCACGACGGCACGGTGTCCATCGTGCGTACCTGCCGGTCCGCCCCGACCGAGCTGGCGAGCCTCCGGAGGATGTGCCGCCGGCCCCGGTCGGGATGTTGGGAGAGCAGCCGGACCCGCAGCTCACGCTCGCCCCTCGGCGGTGCGGCCGCGGTGTCGTACAACCACTCGAAGGCGTCGAGCTTGTCGACGGGTGCGACGACCGACACCTCCTCGACCGCCTGGCGCGCGTACTCGCTGAGCAGCCTGGATACGGTGCCGGTGGCCGGGAGCACCTCGATGGCACCGCTCGGCATCCGGGCCCGCAGGGCCTCTACGTAGGTCGTCCGCAGGCTGAGCAGTTCCTCGCGGACCCTGACGAGCACCGCCTGCTCCCGTAGGAGTCTGGTCTCCTTCTCCGCGAGGAGGTCGTTGCAGGCGTGCTCCGGTCCCACCGCGTCCCAGGCCCGGTCCGGGTCCACCGACGGGCGGAGCAGCCGACGCGCGCACAGGGTGACTGCCGCCGCGGTGAGCCGGGCCCGGCCGAGCCCGAGGTCGACGCTCGCCTGCGCCTCTGTCCAATAGGGATGTTGTACGGCGTACTTGTACAGCGCCACGGCGTCCGGATCGAGAAATGCCCGGTCACCGCTGGTTGTCACCTCGTCTGGGGTAGCTCGGTCAATGCACGCCACGGCCAGGTCCAGTGGATTCGTCACCGCAATTCCCCGTCCTGCGGATACGTCTGAACGTACGGTTCCCCAAGAACCACAGAGTCATATTGAAACATTTCGGTAGCATCGACGGCCACCCCTGGAATTCACTTTCACGAATTACCTGCCCCGGGCGGACGATCCCGGCGGGGCCGACCCGGACTACCGAGGTACCGGATGCCCGACAAATCTGTGCAACGTCCCGCTCACCTGCCGTACCGTGGCATGCACGCCGCGTACCGCCGGGGGCACACCCCTCCGCCCCCGGTGGTCGAACGCGAAACGCCCGACCGACGGTGAGGGGTCGCCTTGGTCCAAGAGAACGCCGGGCCCGGACACGGCGGCGAGCCGGAACGGACCGGGCCGGCCCTGCCCACCGAGTTCGGCTCGGGCCGGGCGGACGCGTACGGCGGCGGCGACCGCCCCGATCCGCTCTCGCCGGTACCCACCTCCCCCGGCCTGGTCACCGACTCGGTGCTCGCCCGACCGCTCCAGGAACGGATGCGTTCGGCGGGCGACGACGAGCCGATCGGCGTGGTGATCGAGCTGCGTACCCGGCACCCGGGCGGGGTGCGGGCGGCACAGGAACAGGTCCGCGAACTCATCGCCCGGGTCGCCGGCCCCGAAACCCCGGCCCGGCCGATCGGCTCGTACGTCGGGAGCGCGCTCACCGCCGCGCAGATCCGGGACCTGGTCGCCGCCGACACCGCGCCCGGCCGGCCGGAAGCGACCGCCGGGGGGACGACTGCCGGGGGCGGACCCGCGCCGGAGGCCGGTGCCGGGCCGGCACCCCGCGGCGCCATTCACCGCATCTGGCCGAACTTCGAGATCCAGCCGCTCATCCACCGCTCGGTGGTGACCACCAAGTGCCAGGCGGCGCACCGGGCCTTCAACGCGTACGGCCAGGACATCGTCTGGGCCGTGCTCGACTCCGGCATCGACGCCGACCACGCGCACTTCGCCCGGTACGGCAACCTGGACCTGGCCGCGCCGCTGGCCCACCGGAGCTTCGTCGGCGGCAGTGACGCCGACGCGCTCGCCGACCGGGCCGGCCACGGCACCCACGTGGCCGGAATCCTGGCCGGCGGGCAGGCGGTGGCCGACTCGGAACCGCCGCTGATCGCCGCCACCTGGTATCAACCGGACGCCGACGCCACCCGCTCCGAACGGCTCCCGCTGCGCGAGATCAGCGGGATGGCGCCGCGTTGTCGACTGCTCTCCTGCAAGGTCCTCCGGGACGACGGGTCCGGGGACATGGCCGCGGTGCTGGCCGCCCTGGAGTACATCCAGGAACTCAACGACAACGGTCGGGAGTTGCTGGTCCACGGGGTGAACCTGTCGGTCGGCTATCCGTTCGACCCGACGTGGTTCGCCACCGGACTCAGCCCGATCTGCCGCGAGGTGGACCGGTTGGTGCAGTCCGGGGTGGTGGTCGTGGCGGCCGCCGGCAACACCGGTTACGGCTACGTCATCGACGCCGGGGGTCGGCGGATGCGTACCGCCTTCGACCTGACGATCAACGACCCGGGCAACGCCGAACTGGCCATCACCGTGGGGGCCACCTCGTGTCGGCCGCACGCCTCGGGTGTCTCGTACTTCTCCTCGAAGGGACCCACCGGGGACGGTCGGGCCAAGCCCGACCTGGTGGCACCGGGCGAACGGGTGGTCAGCGCCGGCGCCGGCCAACTGCTGGAGCGGGCCCTCGCCACAGTTCCCGGGGCGACGTACGTGGAGAACTCGGGTACGTCGATGGCCGCGCCACACGTGTCCGGGGTCGCCGCCGCGTTCATGTCGGTGCACCAGGAGTTCATCGGGCGCCCGCACCGGGTCAAGCGGGCGCTGCTGGACTCGGCGACCAGCCTCGGCCGGGACCGGGCCTTCCAGGGACACGGGCTGGTGGACGCGATGCGCGCCCTCCAGTCCGTCTGAGCGCGGAAACGGGGGGATACCGATGCGGTTCCCGTACGTCGAGGTGGAGATGGAGTCCACCGGGACGATCCACGACGACGGCCAACGGCGGGCCGCTCTGGAGCTGGCCGCCAGGCCGGGCACCACGGACCTGCTGGTGCTCTGCCACGGCTGGAACAACGACATTCCGCAGGCGCGGCGGCTCTACGCGCAGCTCACCGACCATCTGGCGGCGGCGTGGCCGGCGGTGCCCGCCGCGGCCTCCCGGTCGCTGGCGGTGATCGGTGTGCTCTGGCCGTCGATCCGCTGGGCCGACGACGATCCGGTCGCCGGCGGCGGTGCCGGGTTCGGCGACGAGGCCGCCGCGCTGGCCGAGGAGATCGGGACACGGATCGAGGACCCGACCCGGGCGGCGCGACTTCTCCGCCTCGTGCCGAGGCTGGCCGACTCGTCGGAGGCCCGGCGGGAGTTCCTCGACGCGCTCCGCGAGCAGTTGCCGCCCCCGCCCGCCGAGCCCGGCCCGGGGGTGCTGAGCGTGGACGAGGATCCGCCGCCGGCGGCGCTGCGGCACGGCGATCCGGACCGGGTCTTCGCCGAGGCGGGCGGGCCGGACCTCGACCCCGGTCTGTCGGAGCGTCCCGGTGGCGCCGCCGTCTCCGATCCTGGCGGTCCGACGCTCGCCGATCCGGCCGGTCCGACCATCGCCGATCCTTCCGGAACAACCGTCGATCCCGCCGGGACAACCGTCACCGCCCCTGGTGGTGCGGCCTGGCTCGATCTGGACGGGGCGGTGGGACGGGCCCGCGACCTGCTCAACGTGACGTCGTACTACACGATGAAGGACCGGGCCGGGAAGGTCGGCTCCGGCGGCGTCGCCACCCTGCTTGCCGGGCTGGCCGGTGCCGCGCCCGGAGCCCGGCTGCACCTGGTCGGGCACTCCTTCGGGGCCCGAGCGCTCGCCACGGCGGGGGCGAAGCACCTGGCGGTGCACTCCGTCACCCTGCTGCAGGCGGCGTTCAGCCACCACGGTTTCGCGGTCGACTTCGACGGCCGGGGCCACCACGGGCTGTTCCGTCCGCTGCTGACCAGCGGTCGGCTGACCGGCCCACTCCTGATCACGCACACGGTCAACGACCGGGCGGTCGGTCTGGCGTACGCGGTCGCGTCCCGACTCGCTCGGCAGGCCGGGGCGGGGGTGGGCGACGCGACCGACCCGTACGGTGGACTCGGCCGCAACGGCGCGTTGAAGACGCCGGAGGTCGTCCAGCCCGCCGGCGAACTCCGGGAGGTCGGCGGGGAGTACACGTTCCGGGCCGGTCGGGTCTACAACCTCCGGGCGGACGCGTTCATCCGGTCCCACGGTGACGTGAGTGGTCCTCAGGTCGGGTACGCACTGCTCAACGCCATCGGTACGGTGTGACTGTCACCACATTCCGGCGTGGCACCCGCGATCCGGCGTCCAGGAAACCGACTATTTATCCCGATATCTGCCATTCTGCCCGCCTCGGCGGGTCACCCGTGGGGGCATCGGACGGCTCGATTTTGGTTGGCGTGGCCCACGCTGGGTACCGTCCGGGATACCTCGCCCCGGGGACCCTTGGAGGCACCATGTCGGACGGTCCGTTGGAAGATCAACGGACGGACACCCAGCCCGGTTCCGTGCTGCTCCAGATCCACTTCGTCGCCGACCAGATCACCGCTGCCCGGCAGCAGGTGACCCGGTGCCTCCAGGCCCACGGGCTGCTGGAGGGCGACCGGCTCGACGACTTCGTCACCGCGATCAACGAGGCGATGACCAACGCCGTACGACACGGTGGCGGCCGGGGCGAGCTGCGGTTGTGGCGCGACCGGCAACTGGTGTGCGAGGTGACCGACCGGGGGTCGGGTCTCCCCGCCGCGCTGCCGATCCCGCACGCCCGCCCCCAGCCCTCCGCCAACGGCGGCATGGGACTCTGGCTGGCCCGGCAGCTCGCCGACTCGATGGAGGTCGACAGCGGCCTCGACGGGGTACGGGTACGCCTCGCCATGGCGCTGCCGGCTGACCCCGCCCACCCGGAGCGGGCGGGGTCAGCCCAGGAACGCGCTACCGGGCGGTGAGCCCGGCGGCGAGCGTCGCCGGGACCGGCGCGTACCCGGTGGGTCGGGTGGTGAAGGTCCCCCGACCCTGGGTACGGCTCCGCAGCTGGGTCGCGTAGCCGAAGAGTTCGGCCAGCGGCACACTCGCGGTCACCACCACGGTGCCGGCCCGGGTGGTCGAACCGACCACCCGACCGCGCCGCGCGGAGAGGTCGCCGAGTACGCCGCCGACGGCGTCCTCCGGCACCGTGACCGTGACCTCGACCACCGGTTCCAGCAGCGCCATCGTGCTGGCCCGGAGCGCTTCCCGCAGTGCGAGGCGGCCCGCCGTCCGGAACGCCAGCTCCGAGGAGTCCTTGGCGTGGGTGGCCCCGTCGGTCAGGGTGACCCGCAGCCCGATCACCGGATGGCCGCCGAGCGGCCCCTCGGTCAGCGCGTCCCGGCAGCCGGCCTCCACCGCCCGCACGTACTCCTTCGGCACCCGGCCGCCGACGACGGTCGACTCGAACCCGAAGCCCGCCCCGGCCGCGCCGTCAAACCCCGGACCGTCGTCGTGGCCCGAACCGCCATCGTGTGCCGGGCCGCCGGCGCCGGCGGCGTCACCCGCCAGCGGCGCCACGTCGAGTACGACGTGCGCGTACTGGCCGGCGCCGCCGTCCTGCTTGACGTGCCGGTACAGCAGCCCGGAGACGCCGCGTACCACGGTCTCCCGGTAGGCCACCTGCGGCCTACCGACGGTGACCTCCAGCCCGTGGTCCCGGCGGAGTTTCTCCACCGCCACCTCCAGGTGCAGCTCACCGAGGCCGGAGAGCACGGTCTGCCCGGTCTCCCGGTCGGTCCGGGCGACCAGTGACGGGTCTTCCTCGACCAGCCGGGCCAGCGCCGAGGCCAGCCGTTCGGTGTCGGAGTTGCGGCGTACCTCGACCGCCACCGACATCACCGGCTCGGCGGCGGTCGGTGGTTCGAGCACCAGCGGCGCGTCCGGGGCGCAGAGCGTGGCCCCGGTCCGGGCCGCCTTCGGCCCGACGACCGCGACGATGTCCCCGGCCACCGCCCGGTCCAGCTCGGTGTGCCGGTCGGCCTGCACGTGCAGGATCCGGGCGATCCGTTCGGTACGTCCCGTGCCGGCGTCCCGCACCGTCTCCCCCTTCCGAATCGTCCCCGAATACACCCGCAGGTACGTCAACCGCCCGGTGGCGGTCGAGTTGACCTTGAACACCAGTCCGGCGAACGGCGCCGCCGGATCGGTCTCCCGGTCGAGTTCGGCGCCCTGCCAGGTACCCCGTACCGCCGGCACGTCCAGCGGCGACGGCAGGTACCCGACAACCGCGTCGAGCAGCGGCTCGATGCCCCGGTCGCGGTACGCCGAACCACCGAGCACGACCACGCCGGAACCGGTACGGGTCAGCTCGCGCAGCGCCTCGACCAGGGTCGGGGTGCTGACCTCGGCCCGGTCGCAGAACTCCTCCAACGCGCCCGGATGCAGTTCGGCGACCGTCTCCTCCAGTGCCCGACGCCGCCGTACTGCCTCGGCCCGCAGCTCCTCGGGCACCTCCGCCTCCTGGTAGCTCCCCGGCCCGTCGGCCCAGACCAGCGACCGCATCCGGACCAGGTCGACGACGCCGGTGAAGCCGTCCTCCCGGCCGATCGGCAGCTGCACCACCAGCGGGACCACCCCGAGCCGGTCCCGGATCGACCGGATCGCGGCGTCGAAGTCGGCGCCCGCCCGGTCCAGTTTGTTGACGAAGGCGATCCGCGGTACGCCGTACCGGTCGGCCTGCCGCCACACCGACTCGCTCTGCGGCTCCACCCCGGCGACCCCGTCGAAGACGGCGACCGCCCCGTCGAGCACCCGCAGCGCCCGTTCGACCTCGTCGGCGAAGTCGACGTGTCCCGGGGTGTCGATCAGGTTGATCCGGTGGTCCGCCCAGGTGCAGCTGACGGCGGCGGCGAAGATGGTGATACCACGCTTGCGCTCCTGCGGGTCGAAGTCGGTCACGGTCGTGCCGTCGTGCACCTCGCCCCGCTTGTAGGTGGCGCCGGTGACGTACAGGATCCGTTCGGTGGTGGTGGTCTTGCCGGCGTCGACGTGGGCGAGAATGCCGAGGTTGCGGGTACGGGTCAGGTGGTCGACGACGTTTCGGTCCAACTGGGTACGCACGGCCGATGGCCTTTCCTGGTCGTGGTCGCGGAAACGGACGGCGCGATTGACGACGAAGCTGAGCCGGGCGGCGGCCCCGGTCGACCGTCGGCGGAGTCACCGCCCGACGAGGGCCCGGGATCGGCGCGACCAGGTGACCACGGGGTCGGCACGACCACAGGACCAGCCGGATGCGGGATCAGCACGGTGCGGACCAGCATGGTGCGGACCAGCATGGTGCGGAATCTGTGTGATCACGGGACCAGGTGGTACGGGATCGCGGATCCGGTGGACCGGTGCGTCCGTGGAGCGGGGCGTAGCCGACGTGGTTCCGCGGACCGGGCACCGTCATGGACGACGGCGGCCGGAGAGGCGGATCGGCGAGCTTCGTCGCGAAAGCCGGGGTCAGCCGCGCGGGCTGGCTCCGGACGCCGACGAAGACGCCAGAATCACCTCGTGCCGTGACGGAGGAATGACCACAGCGGTGCGGTAGTGCACGGCCGGCTCCCCTCACTGGTCATGGCGGCACGGTCCGCAGTGGACCGCGCTCAGGTCCTGACGACTGTACCGCCTTCCGCGCCCGTCCGGAACGGCTTTTCCGCGCCTCGACCGCCTCGGCCGTCGGGCCACCTCACCCCGCCGCCGGTGAGACCGTCGGCGCCGCCCGGGAGAGTGACCATTCCGCCACCGGCCTGCTCCAGCGGGCGACGATCATCGTGGCCCGGACCCGGGTGGCCGTGCTCGCCCTACGGCTACGGGCGGAGGCGGACGGTCAGCGGTAGAGCGTGTCGGCGAGTTCCTTCGCCGCCTCCTGCAGGGCCTGCACCGCCCGGTTCACCTCCTCCGGGCTCATCCGGGTGGTCGGACCGGCCACGACCAGCGCGGCGGCCGGCGTACCGGCGCGGTCCGGCAGCGGTACGCCGACCGCGACCAGATCCGGCGCGCTCTCGCCCCGGTTGACCGAGTATCCCCGCGCACGGGCCTCGGCCAGCTCCTCGAACAGGGTGGCCCGATCGGTGGTGGTCGCCCCGGTGAGCGGTGCGAGCCGTTCCGTCGGATAGAGCCGGGACACCGTTTCCGGGGAGAGCCCGGCCAGCAGCACCTTGCCGCCGGCGCAGGCGTGCGCCGGCAGCGTCACCCCGGCCCGGGACGCGACCCGCACCGTGTTGACGGACTCGACCGAGTCGAGGAACCGGACCTTGTTCCCCTCCAGGATCTGCAGACTCGCCGTCTCGCCGGTGGTCGCCGCCAGCAGCTCCAGGTACGGCCGTGCCTTACGCCGGACGTCGAGCCGGCTGAGGGCACCCATCCCGACCTCGATCAGCACCGGTCCCGGGTGGTACGCCCGGGTCGTCGGGTTCTGGGCGGCGAAGCCCCGGAAGACGAGCATGGCGAGCAGCCGGTGCGCCGTCGACCGGGCCACGCCCAGCTCCTCGGCCGCCTCCGCGACCCGGATGCTCGGCCTGGTCTTCAGCAGCAGCAGGAGCCGTAGCGCGTGGTCGACCGAGGCGATGTGATAGGGCGGCAGGGCCGCCTCGTTCTTCATTGCGGAATGATAGCCATAAGTATGTCGCGGTAAGGACCGCCGATCGGGCCGGAGTCACCCGTCTCCGCTCAGCCGCGGTCCCCGCCTCCGCTCAGCCGCGAGATTCGCCGGCAGCAGCCCGCAGTCGGTCGAGTTCGCCGGGGGTGCCGATTTTGGTACGGAGTCCGGGCTGCTCGACGTACTGCCGGATCGCGGTGGTGAGGAAGGCCGGGGCGACGTCGAGCAGGCCGACGGGCAGCTGCTCGGCACGGGGCGGGCCGAGGTCCGGCCGCCAGTCCCGGTAGAAGAGCGGTACGTCACGGGGTGCCACCCGGGCCGGGGCGGGTGGCCCGCCGGGCGACAGGTCGTCCCACCGGACGGTGACCGGCCGGCGGAACCGACTGATGGTGATCCCGTCCGGGTCCAGTACGACCGACACCCGCCACCACAGGAGCAGGGCCACGGAGACGGCGAACAGCAGGACAACCGCGACGACGGAGATGACCGCCCCGGTGTCGCCGGCAAGCCGTACCCGCTCACCGTCCGGAGTGGACTCGGTCTGGACGAAGGTGGCGGCGAGCCACATGAACATGATCGCCTGCATGCCGGGGAGCTGCGCGAAGGCGGAGACGACAAAGCGGTCCGGCGCCCGCTCCACCCGAAACGTCGCCGGCCGGGCGGCAGGCCGGGCGACCAGTCGGGCGAAGACCAGCAGCGGTACGGCCGCCGTCGCCGGAACAACCACGAGGCGGAACAGGAGGCCGGCGCCGGATCCGCCGAACCGGTGCACCTGGAAGGTCACCATCAGGTGTGCCAGGAAGGCGACCAGGCCGAGCCCGGCGGCGATCACACGGGCCCGGGTCGGCGGCATCCACCCATCGTAGGAGGGTCGGTCAATGTCCGAACCTCCCACACCGACCGGTACCGGCGGAGCACGACCGACCCGACAAATGGCTGGCGGCCCGACGTCGGCAGAACAGATCATCATCGTCGTGTCCGGCTACTACGTCGCGCTCGGCGACTCGATGTCCATCGACGACTACGCCGGTGGCCCCGGGCGGGGCGCGGCGAGCCTGCTGTTCCGCAACCGGGACACGGACTTTCCCGGCTGGCAGGGCCGGGACCTCGCGGGGATCGGTTTCGAGGCGCGGCTGCTCGCCCGGGACGGGGCCACCACCATCGACGTCCTCGACCGACAGCTACCGGCCGTCGACCGGCCGCCGACCCTGGTCACCATCAGCATGGGCGGCAACGACCTGCTGGCCGCGTACGGCGACACCGACGCCGCCCGGGCGGCCGTCGCCCGGGTCGGGGCACAGGGCGAGGGTGTGCTGACCCGGCTACGCGCGGCCGCCGGCGGCAACTGCCGGATCGTGCTCAGCACCGTGTACGACCCGAGCGACGGCACCGGGGTGGTCCCCGGCTCCGGCCTACCGCCGTGGCCGGACGGACCGGCGATGCTGCACCTGCTCAACACCACGCTGGCCGGACTCGCCGAGCGGCACGGCGCGGCTCTTGCCGACGTACACGATCGGTTTCTCGGGCATGGGGTGACGGTGGGTGACCCGAGCCGGTCCGATCCCCGACCGTCCGAACGGGAACTCTGGTACTGCGGCACGGTCGAACCGAACGCCTGGGGCGCGAGCGGGATCCGCGAGGCGTGGTGGCGGGCGCTGGCGGACCTACCCGACCTGCCCAGGTGATCTAAGCTCCCCGGAATGCGCTTCTCCCGCGGTCCGTTCGACGCCGACCTCGTCAGCCAGGCCTACCAGGCGTGGGACGCCGAAGACTGGCCGCGCGCCGGCGAGCTGCTGGAACGGGCGGTCCGGCAGGCACCGGACGCCCGGGGCAGCGACAAGCTCTGGTTCGACGCGGCGTTGGCGTACAAGTTCCTCCGCGACTGGCCGAAGGCGTACGAGCTGGGTCGGGAGGCGGCGGCGCGGTCCCCTCGGGGCAGGCAGGACCCGGCGTTCTGGAACCTCGGAATCGTCGCGACCGTGTTGCGGGACTGGTCCACGGCCCGGGACTGCTGGCAGGGGTACGGGCTGCCGATCCCGCCCGGCGACGGCGAGATCCTGGAGGACTTCGGCCCCACCTGCGTACGGATCAACACGGCGGGCGGTCAGGAGGTGGTGTGGGCCCAGCGGCTCTGCCCGACCCGGGCCCGGGTGCTCAACGTGCCTCTCGACCCGGGCCGCCGGTTCGGCGAGGTCGTGCTGCACGACGGCGTACCCAACGGCGAGCGGGTCTTCCAGGGCCAGCAGGTCCCGGTCTTCGACGAGATCCTCCTCTTCACCGCGTCCGAGCTGCCCACCCTCTCGGTCACCGTGACCGCGTCGGCACCCGACGACGTCGAGGCGCTGTACGAGATGTTCGCCCGTGACAACCTCGGTGCCGAGGTGCGCGACACGGTGAAGCCGCTCTGCAACTGCTGCAGCGAGGGTTCGGTCACCCAGGAACGGACGGTGCAGGCGGGCCGCAGGTCGATGCTGCTCGGCGCCCCCGAACAGCGGGCCGCCGAACTGCTCGACCAGTGGCGTGCCGAGCGTCCCGACGACCGTTCCTGGACCGGGCTGCACCCGGCGACCTGATCGACCGACCGCGGGAACCCGGGCCACCGCGAACGGGACGATCCCGGGCACATCCGACCGACTGTCGTCGATTCCCGGGGTCGACCGGATTGCCGACCGATGCCATGATCACGGCACCCCTTGGCATCGTCCCCTGTGGAGTTCTGGATGGTCCTGACCGCGCATCCCCGGCTCCGACCACTGGCCGTTCCGCTCGCGGCACAGCTCGACGCGGTACGCGCCGCGGTCGACGAGGGACGGCTGCGCCAGCACGTCGAGCGCCTCGACGCGCCCCGGAGCCGGCGGCACGCCCCGGACGGGCTGGCCCGGGCCGAGACGTACGTGGTCCGGGAGTTGGAGCAGGCCGGTTGGCTGGTCGAGCGGCGGCCGTTTCCGCTGCCGGGGCGCACCACCCCCGGGGTCAACCTGCTCGCCCGTCCACCGGCGACAGCCCGTCCACCGGCCGTGCCTGCGTCGACGGTGCTGCTCGGCGCGCACCTGGACACCGTGTTCGGCAGTCCGGGCGCCGACGACAACGCGTCCGGGGTCGCCTGCCTGCTGGAACTCGCCCGGCTACTGCCCAGCCACGGCCTCGCGGCGCCGGTGCGGCTCGCCGTCTTCGACGAGGAGGAGACCGGCCTGCACGGCTCCCGCGCCCTCGCCGCCGAACTGACCGGCACGGACCGGATCGAGGTCGACGGGACTGACGCGGAAGCGGTCGGCGCCGAGCGGCCGGCCGCCGTGGTGGTCTTCGAGTGTGTCGGCTACTACTCCCGGGAGCCGCGCAGCCAGACCCTGCCTCCCGGTGCCTCGCTGGTCTTCCCCGGGCAGCGCCGGCGAGCTGGCCGACGCGGCTGGCGTGGCGACTGGACCCTGGTGGCGTACCGTCGATCGTCACGACCGTTGGCCCGGCTGATCGGCGAGTGCCTGACCCACCTGGCCGGGTCCGGGACCGCGATCCTGGCCCGCGACCCGCTCGACATTCCGGTCGTCGGCCCGCTGCTCCGCCGATACGTCCCGGCGACCCGACACTTCGCCCGCAGCGACCATCAGCCGTTCTGGGCGGTCGGCGTACCGGCGGTCCAGCTCACCGACACCGCCGACTTCCGGAACCCGCACTACCACCGGCCAAGCGACACCCCGGAGACCCTCGACTACCGGCGGATGGCCGACATCGTGGCCGCCACCGCCGTGGCGACATCACCGCTCGCCCGCCCCTGAGGTGGTCCCTCGGCATCGCCGGGCAGTGTGGACCGCGTCCCGGCTCAGAGCGCGGCGTTCAGCAGGTCCCGGGTCTGCTCGTCGAAGGCGACCAGGCGGATCCGCTCCACCTTCGACGGGGTGGACCGCAGCGTCGACACCGCGATCCGGGCCGCCTGGTCGGGCGGAAAGCCGTAGACGCCGGTGGCGATGGCCGGGAAGGCGAGACTGCGGGCCCCGATCCGGTCGGCGACCGCGAGGCAGCGGCGGTAGCACGAGGCGAGCACCTCGGCCTCGCCGTGGTCGCCACCCTCCCAGACCGGTCCGACGGTGTGGATGACGTGCCGGACCGGCGGGTCGAGGTCGAAGGCCGGGGTCGCCACCGCCTCGCCGGGCGGACAGGGGCCGACCGCTCCCCCGGCCTCGGCGAGTCGCGGGCCGGCGGCCCGGTGGATGGCGCCGTCGACCCCGCCGCCACCCAGCAGCGACTCGTTGGCGGCGGTCACGATCGCGTCGACCCGCTCCCGGGTGATGTCACCGGAAACCACCTCGATCGTCGTCATCGGCTGATGATGCCAGCCGTGGGCCCGCCGGGCACGCCGGTCGGCCCGGCCACCGCCGCCGGCTTCGCCCCGTCCGCCGACCGCCCGCCCGCGTCGCCGCTCGCCGCCGGGTCGGCCGGGCTCCACTCGCACGACGTACCGCCGTGGCAGAGCTTCTCCCCGGTCGGCGGTTCGATCTGCAGGGTGGCGTGGTCGATGCCGAACTCGTCGTGCAGCCGACGCCGGGCCGCCACCAGGACGTCCGTCACGTCGGCCCGCGCGTCGACGTTGAGGTGCGCGGAGGCGACGTCCATGCCGGAGGTGAGCGTCCAGACGTGCAGGTCGTGCACCGCGGTCACCCCGTCGAGTCCGGCCAGGGCGGTCCGGACCCGGGCGACGTCGACGTGCGGCGGCGCCGCCTGCACCAGTACCCGGCCGGCGGCCACCGCCAGCCGCCAGGTCCGGGGCAGGATGAGCAGGCCGACCGCGACGGCGACCAGTGGGTCGGCGTACCGCCAGCCGGTCGTGGCGATGATCAGGGCGGCGACGATGACGCCGACCGAGCCGAACAGGTCCCCGAGCACCTCCAGGTACGCCCCGCGCAGGTTGAGGCTCTCCTTGGCGCCGCTGCGCAGCAGCAGGAAGGCGACCACGTTCACGGCTAGGCCGCCGAGCGCGACCACCAGCATCGGGCCGGCCGCAACCTCGGGTGGGTCACCGATCCGGCGGACCGACTCGACCAGGACGTAGAGCGCGACACCGGAGAGGAGCACCGCGTTCGCCAGTGCGGCGAGCACCTCCAGCCGGTAGAGGCCGAAGGTGCGTTGGGGGTCCTTCGACGCGCGGCCGGCGGCGGTGATCGCCGCCAGCGCCATCCCGATGCCGAGTACGTCGGTGAACATGTGCCCGGCGTCGGAGAGCAGGGCGAGCGAACCGGTCAGCCCGGCGGCGACCGCCTGGACCAGCATGTAGAGGGCCAGCAGCCCGACGGCCAGCCAGAGCGGTCGGCGGTGCCGGTGTCCGGCCCAGGTCAGCGGGTTCCCGTGGTCGTGCCCCGCGCCCATCCTCCACCTCCGGCGTACGTCCGTTCCTGCCGCCGTCAAAGTATGCGGACATCGCTATGTATGCAAGTTGGAAGTGGGTGTCAGAATGCCGACCGCCCCGCCACCCGGGAATCGGGTGGCGGGGCGGTCGGTACTGCTCGGCTCTCGCGTGACGCCGCTTACAACATCGACACGTGCACGTGGTCCGTATGGTCACTGGCACCGCTGTAGGACGTCCAGCCGGTGGCCGGAGCCCAGATCTCCCTGTACCAGATCACGTACAGGATGCCGAGCCGGTCGGCGTTACGGACCAGGAAGGCGGCCAGGTTGTTGCCGTACTTCATCTGGTCGTTGTTCGCGGCCGGGGCGAACCCGCTGTTGAGCAGCGACCAGTCGCAGGCCCGCCCCTTGGGGTGCTCGTACGGCCCACCGGGGCGGTAACAACCGACGAACCGGTTGAAGCCGGCCCGCTTGACCTCCTTGTACATGTGCAGCGTACGAGCGGTGATGCAACCACCCGTGGTCGGATCATCCTGGTTGCAGGACAACGGCGGGAAGCCGTCGTCCATCCCCGGACCAGGCCGAGCAACCGGCGACTCCGCGTCGACCAGGCCCTTGTTCGGCCGACTCCGGCCACCGACCAGGGCGAGCGCCTTCTGCGCCTCGGTCCGTTGCTTGTCGATGACCTTGCGGGCATCCTTCTGCTTCTCAACCTCGGCGTCGACCGCTTCCTTGGCCGTGTTGACCTGCTCGCGTGCCTCGTTCAACCGGCGCAGCTTCTGGTTGTTGAGCAGGTTCAACTCGTTCAGGGCGGCGGCCCGGTCCAGGAAGGACTCCGACGACGAGCTGTTCAGCATCATCGACACGGCACTGAGCTTGCCCGCCCGGTAGGACTCCGCCGCGATCTCGCTCGCCTCCGGCGCGAGCGCGTCCAGTTCCGCCTGCGCCTCCTCGAGCTTCTTGGTGAGTTCCTTCTGCCGCTTCTGGGACTTCTTGAGCGCGGCGTTGGCCTCGGCGTACCGCTTCCCCGTCGTGGCGAGTACGTCACCGAGCAGCGGTGTCTCGACCTCCCCGTCCGGGCCCGGCTTGGGTGCCGCCGACGCCACAGACGGAGCCACGATCAGCGATGCCGCGGTGAGCAGTGCCAGGGCAAGCGCCAACCTTCGGCGTAGGGGTGCCCTCACATGTATCCCTTCCGTCGGCCGCCGACCGGGTTAGCTGACGGGTTCGGGATGGAAGATGTCCCTACCGCTGTCGCGGATTCACCCCGGGTACCTGGGTCCCCGGCTCGCCAGGTGGCGATTAGGCGGCGATCAGCGCCGGCACCATTTGGTCCCCGGCGGTGATATGAACGGCAGACAGCATACCCGGTTTCGCTTCCGTAATGGCAAGACCCGAATGCCCCGAAAAGCGTTGCGACACAACAACTATCAGTAATCACCGACGTGAGGAGTATCGACAGAGATCGTTCATCCGCGCTTTATTCACCATCCGCTGTCGGTTATTCACCAACCGCTCCGTGGCAGCGTAGGGGCGATAGGAAACCCTTCCGTCCTGACCGGTGGCCCGCCGCCCGGCCGGTCGTACCGTCCACCGGCCCAGGTCCGACCACCTACACGTTCCGTCACCGGTGACAGCGGGACAGCACCCGCCCGGCCGACACGGTCGGTGACCGGCGCTTTCCCGTACCCGCGACACGGTAGGCCCGCGCCCCGGCGGTTCAGCGCCCCCGGCGCACGGCGAGCCGCCGGGCCAGCACCGTCGCCCCGGCGGCGACAAGCCCGGTGGCCAGCAGTTCCCGGTGCCGGGACAACCAGAGTTGTGCACTCTGGACCCGGGACCGGTCGTCGAACGAACCGTGCGCCCCCGGGTCCGGCCCACCACCGTCGTCGACCGGCTGCCAGAGGTTGACCCGCCGATCCGGGTCGACCGGCTCGTCGGTCTGCTGCGACCGGTAGCCCGACCGGGCCAGATAGCGGTCCAGCAGGCCGGGCACCAGCCGGTTGCCGAGGATGGTGCCGACGGTGGAGGCGCCGACCCAGTACTCCCGCCGACCCGGCCGGTCGGCCGCGTACACCACGGCGCGGGCGGCCACCTCCGGTTGGTAGATCGGCGGCACCGGTTGGGGGCGGTTAGGCAACCGGGACAGCACCCAGTCGAACTGCGGCGTGTTCACCGCCGGAAGGTGCACCATGGTGACCCGCACGCCGGCCCGGTCGTGCAACAACTCGCAGCGCAGCGCCGAGGTGAACCCGGCGATGGCGTGCTTCGCACCACAGTACGCGGACTGCAGGGGCACCGACCGGTACGCCAGTGCCGAGCCCACCTGCACGATGGTTCCGGACCGACGCGGCAGCATCCGGTCCAGGGCCGCCCGGGTCCCGTGCACGTAGCCGAGGTAGGTCACCTCGGTGACCCGCCGGAACTCGTCCGGCCCGATCTCGGTGAACGGCGCGAAGACCGAGGTGAACGCGGCATTCACCCACAGGTCGATCGGGCCCAGTTCGGCGCTGGCCCGGTCCGCGGCCGCCTCGACCTGGTGGTGGTCCGACATGTCGGTCTCGATCGGCAGCGGCACACCCCCGGCGGTCCGGACGTCGTCGGCGGCAGCCCGCAGGCCGGCGGCACCCCGGGCCAGCAGCGCGATCCGCATTCCCCGGCGGGCCAGTAGCCGCGCCGTGGCCCGACCCACCCCCGCGCTCGCCCCGCTGATCACCGCCACCCGTGGTCTCGGTCGGCCCCGCATCAGGCGCTCCTCCGGTCCTTGTCGGTCGCCCGGTCCGTCGGTCCCTCGGGCCGCGCGCCGCCGCCCGGGGCCGCCGGCTACCCGGTCGGCGGCCCGGCAAACCTCGACCCCGCACCGGGTCCACCCCGGGCGCCCGTCCGGGATACGGACGGGCGCCGAGTCGGCGTACCACCCGTCCGGGTGAGGATGAACCGGGACAGACCGGGTATCCGCGCCCGGCGAAGCGGTGGCAGGTGGAGGAACAGGTGCGGGCACGCGCGGTACCGGTGACAACGCTCGGTGCCGCGCTGGCCGCGCAGGCCGTTCCCGCGCTGACCGCCCTGCCCGGCGTACGGCTGCGGTTCTTTCCCCGACTGAGCGGCCGGGGCGCGCCCAACCACGTGGCGCTGACCTTCGACGACGGGCCGGACCCGGCGTCCACTCCGTACTTCCTGGAGACGCTGGCCGCGTACCGGACCAGGGCGACCTTCTTCCTGCTCGGCTCGATGCTGGCCCGGGCGCCGGAACTCGGCCTCGACCTCACCGCCGCCGGTCACGAGGTGGCGGTGCACGGTTGGTCCCATCAGAACCTGCTGCTGCGGAGTCCGCACGCCACCTACCGCGACCTGGCCCGGGCCCGTGAACTGATCCTGGCGGTGACCGGTCGCTCACCCCGGTACTACCGCCCTCCGTACGGGGTGTTCAGCACCGCCGCGCTGATGGCCGCCCGCCGGCTGGACCTGACCCCGGTGCTCTGGACCTGCTGGGGCCGGGACTGGACCCGCTCGGCGACTCGTACCTCGGTCCTGCGCACCCTGCGGACCGGGCTCTCCGGTGGCGGCACCGTGCTGCTGCACGACTCCGACTGCACCTCGGCGCCGGGATCCTGGCGAGCCACCCTCGCCGCCCTCCCCCACCTGCTCGACGAGTGCCTGCGACGGGGTTGGCGGGTCGGCCCCCTCGCCGAACACCGCTGACGCGGTGCGCAGGAGCCCTTTGTTATCGCTCCTTGTCGAGGAAGGAACCCTTCCTGACCTCTGACGCCTGCGCCGGCTCGGTCACCGCCGGGACCGGTTCCGACTCGACCGCAGCCAGGGCGGAGGCGGCTTCGGCGGTGGCCGACGCGGCGACCGCTTCGACAATCGTCGCGGGCGTGCCGGTCCGTACGGCGTCGCGGGGTATACCGGGCGGCGCCAGCGGGCGCCGGGCCCGGGCGACCACCCCGAGGTGGGCCCGTCGGACAACCCGCAACGCCGAGAAGAGCCCGTACGCTCCCCGGCCGATGAGCCGGTGTTTGAGCCCGAGCAGGCCGCCCGGTGGCCGGTACCCGGTGGCCGGAAGATGCCGGCGGTACCGGATGACGATGTTGGCGAAGAACTCGCGCCGTCGGTGTGGCGGAACCCGTCGGGGGTGGCCGAGCACCTGCAGCAGGTGCCAGATCATCCGCTGGAAGATCAGCTGACGCAGTTCCGCCGACACCCCGACTGCCGGGGTGGTCGTCCCGCCCGTCGGCCCGGCCGCCTCGGCAACGGAGACCGGACCGGGGGCCGGACCGGCACCGGAGTGGTCGAGGCCGGCCAGCACCCGGTCCCAGTGCGCGAAGACCTCGAAGTGCCGGTCGCTGACCGTCGAGGTGATCGCTCCACCGGGCCGCTGCCGGTACGCGTAACAGCAGCGGTCCAGCAGGCTGATCCGCGGCGCGGCCAGCATCAGCGGAAAACTGAACGACACGTCCTCGTACCAGCCGGGGCCGAAGGTCAGTCCGAGGTCGGTGAGGAAGCGTCGACGGATCACCTTGTTGCAGGTGATGTGGAGCACCGAGAGCAGGCCGGGCACCTCGTCGAGCCGGAAGACCTCCGGTACCGGCCGGTCTCCGTTGATCCGCGCCAGCGGGCAGCTCCGGCGGCCGCCGTCGGGGAAGTACCGGGTGTACGCGGTGACCAGGAGATCCGGCCGGGTACGGCTGAGCCGCCCGGCGACGGCGGTCAGGGCGCCGTCGGGCAGCCAGTCGTCACTGTCCACGAACCACACGTACTCGCCGGTGGCCCGGGCCAGCCCGGCGTTGCGGGCCGCGCCGAGTCCCCGGTTGACCGGAAAGGTCAGCACCACGACCCGGGGGTCGCGGGCGGCGTACCCGGCCAGGATCTCCGCACAGCCGTCGGTCGAGGCGTCGTCCACCGCGACCAGTTCGAGGTCGGGAAAGGGCGGGTCGAGGATGGAGTCCAGGCACTCCGCCAGGTAGTCCTTCACCTGGTGGACCGGCACGATCACGCTGAGCAGGGTCACCGTCGACAACCTCCGGCGGAGGACTGACACCCTCCGAAGGAGGACGGAGACCGAATCGTAGCGTCGCGTGATCAGGCGACAGGCGGACAGTAACTATCGAGTGACCGAATTGTGATTTGTCGCCTGGATCATCACCCGTTCGGGTGACGGCGGCGACGCTGGCGGATGTGGATGCGGCCTGGAACGCCGGCTCACCGCCCGGCGACCCAGTTCCACAGGTCCACCACCCAGCCGGTCTGCCCCAGGTACGCCACCCCCACCGCGACCAGGAAGACCCCGGTCACCAGGTGCGCGCCCCGGGCCGAACGCCGGATCCGACCAAGCTGACGCTCCAGCACGACCCGGCCGATCAGCCGGGCGAGCGCGAAGAGCCCGGCCGCGATGAAGAGGGTGAGGACGAAGGTGACCACCGGGCTGGTCAGGTCACCCCGCCCCGAGATGGCCCAGATCCCCCAGCAGACGAAGGCGAAGAGACCGCCGATCAGACTCCAGTGCGCACCGAGGCGCAGCTGCCGCCAGTGGTAGCCCGGCGGCAGCTGCGGCCGGTCGTCCTCGAGCTGCGGCCATCCGGTGCCGGTCGGCTCGTGCGGCCCGACCGGTTCCGGCGCGGTACGCGGCTGCGGCACCCCGACCGCCGCCACCCCACGGCGGAAGCCCGGCGCCTCCGGCGCCATCTCGACGGTCGGTTCCGCGTGCCGGAAACCCGGCCCCTCCGGCGGCATCTCGACGGTCCGCTCCGCCCACGGCTGCGTCTGGTCTGACATCTGGTCCTCCCCATCGGTCGGCGATCGGTCCGGGCCACCGATGATCGCCCGGGCACCGACCCGTCCCCGCTTCCGAGGGTAGCCACGCGGTAAACCGGTCGCCGAGGCAGCATCCGCTCGGCTAGACATGGACGATGTCGTACCCGGAGTTACCGATCGAGCCCGCGACGCCCGCCGACTTCGCCGCCATCCACGGCCTGCTGAACACCCTGTTCCACAACCTGCCTCCGGACGAGACGCTGACCGGGGCCGAGCATGGCGTCTTCGAACCCGACCGGTCACTGGTGGTCCGGGCCGGATCGGCGGTGGTGGCGCACGCCGGGGCGTACACCCGGGATCTGACCGTGCCCGGCGCGGTGCTGCCGGCGGCCCACGTCACCCTGGTCGGGGTGGCGCCGACCCATCGCCGGCAGGGCCTGCTGACCCGGCTCATGCAGCGGCAGCTGCGCCAGATCCAGGCTGCCGGGCGGGAGTCCTTCGCGGTGCTCTGGGCCAGCGAGGGCCCGATCTACCCACGGTTCGGCTACGGGCAGGCGACCCGGCAACTGCACCTGGACATCCGGACGACCGGGCTGCGACTGACCCCGCCGACGACGGCGCCATCCACAACGCCGCCGACAGCGCCGACGATCCGCCTGCACACCGGTGACCCGGTGCCGCTCTGGTCCGACCTGGCGCCGCTCTACGACCGGCTGCGCGCCGACCGGCCCGGCTGGTCCGACCGGACCGAGGCCTGGTGGCGGTACGTGCTGAGCGACTACCCCACCCGCCGGTCCGGCGGCACCGAACGACGGGTCGCGGTCGTGGAGACCGCGGCCGGCATCTCCGGGTACGCGGTCTGGCGCGGCCGCGGCCACTGGGACGAACGTGGGCCACAGGGTTCGGTGCTCGTCGAGGAACTGGTCGCGGCCGACCCCGACACCTCGTACGCGCTGTGGCGGTTCCTGCTCTCGATCGACCTGACCCGGACCGTCAGCTACCTGAACACGTCGACCGACGAGCCGCTGCAGTACCTGGTCGACGAACCGCGCCAGCTCGGCGCCCGGGTGGGCCACGGTCTCTGGGTACGGATCGTCGACGTGGCCGGGGCGCTGACCGGTCGCCGCTACGCCGCCGACGTCGACGTGGTGTTCGAGGTCACCGATCCGCTCCTGCCGGAGAACGCGGGCCGGTGGCGGTTGACCGCGGACGCCGGCGGGCCGGCGGTGTGCGTACGCACCGACGCCCCGGCGGACCTCGTCTGCGACGTACGCGATCTCGGTGCCGCCTATCTCGGTGGCCCGCCGCTGGCCGCGCTGGCCGCCGCCGGGCGGGTCCGGGAGGCCCGCAGCGGCGCCCTGGCCCGGGCCTCCACCGCGTTCGGCTGGCACCGCGCGCCGACCGGGATGGGCATCTTCTGAGCAACGCCGCACCGGCCGCTCACCGGTAGGGTCAGGGCATGACCGACTCCGAGCGTCGACGTCGGCGGCTACGGCACGATCCGCCGGAGGCGACCGGCGGTGAGGGCCGGCGTGGGTCGGAGCCGCCTCCCGGGACCGCCGGCGGCACCGAGGACCGGGACACCGAACGTGGCCTGCGCGGCCTGATCGGTTCGGGTGCCTCCCAGGTCAGCGTGACGGCCGCGATGCGGGCCCGGGACGCGGCCCGCCCCACCGAGGCGGACCTGGCCGAGGCTGCCGAACGACTGGTCCTGGTACGACGCAACTGGGTGCCCCGCGAGGACCTGCCCCGTAACCCCCGCGCAACGCCGTGAACCGGGCCGTCGACGGGTGGCCGGCCGGCCCGGATCGGCTCAGGACGCGACCGGCCCAGGACGCGGTCGGTTCAGGACACTGCCCGGCCAGGACGCGGTCGGTTCAGGACTGCCCGGCCAGGACGCGGTCGGTTCAGGGCGCGGCCGGCAGGGCCGGCAGTTCGCCGCTGCGCTCGTAGTCGGCGACCTGGGCGATCCGCCGAGCGTGCCGCTCGTTGCCGGAGAACGGCGTGGTGAGGAAGACCTCGACGATCGCGGTCGCCTCGTCCAGGGTGTGCTGCCGGGCGCCGATCGCCACCACGTTCGCGTCGTTGTGCTCCCGGGCCAACTGGGCGGTCTCCAGGTTCCAGGCGAGCGCCGCCCGTACTCCGGCGATCTTGTTGGCGGCGATCTGCTCGCCGTTGCCGGAGCCGCCGATCACCACACCGAGGCTGCCGTGGTCGGCGACCACCCGGGCCCCGGTGTGCAGGCAGAACGCCGGGTAGTCGTCGTCCGGGTCGAACACCGACGGTCCGACGTCCACCAGCTCGTAGCCCTGCTTGGCCAGATGGTTGGCGAGGTGCACCTTCAGTTCGTAGCCGGCGTGGTCGGATCCCAGATAGACGCGCATACCGCGCAGTCTGTCAGCCCGGCGCGCGGTCCCGCCGGCAGGCACGGCGACAGCCGGACAGATCACAGGTCGGGCCGGCGCGCCGAACCAGCGCGCCGGCTCCGCCGCCACTCAGGAGGGCGGGTCCGACCCCGGTCAGGAGGCTGTGCCGTCGCGGCCCAGCTCGGCCAGGACCAGGCCGCCCCGGGCCTTCGGGGTGAACCAGGTGCTCTTGCGCGGCATCTTCTGCCGGGCCAGGTTGACCGCGACGAAGTCGTCCACGGTCACCGGTGCGATCAGGATCGCCAGCTCGGCCCGGCCCGCGTCGACCTCGCCCACCAGCCAGTCCGCCGGGTAGTCGCCACCGACGTACGTGACGCGCTTGTCACCCGGGTCGAGCCCGAGCGCGTCGCGCAGCAGGGTCCGCTCGACCAGCGTGTGGTCGAGGTTGTCGACTCCGGTGCCGTCGCCGGACGGCAGCGAGACCGTGTACCCCTGCCCGGCGAGATACAGCACGACACTGCCGCCGCTGCCGGGAACCGCCGGCGGCCCGGCCAGCGGCTCGACCCGCGCCCCGGCGGCGCCCAACCGGGCCAGCAGCTCCTCGGCCGTGCTGGTCAGTTCGCTCACCAACCGGTTGTACGGCTGGATCGCGACCGAGGCGGGTGTGGTGATCACCGCGAGGAACCGGGGCAGTTCACCGATCTGCGCGGCGAGGCTGCGATGGTTGCCGTCGGCGACGACCAGTTCACCGCCGCCGGCGAGCCGCACCAGCTCGTCCTGCCGGTCGCCCGGCCCGACCAGCCAGATCGCGTGCGTACGACCGGCCTGGTCCACGTCGGTGGCGGCCGGCACGCCGGCCGTCTCGGTCGCCTCGGCGAGTGCCCGGTGCAGCGCCTCGGCCGGGTTTGCGCCGTCGGCGGCCCGGTTGCCGGTCTGCAGCAGCAGCACCGGGGAGAGCAGGTGCCCGGTCGCCTCGGCCAACGCGACCCGCTCCCGCACCTTCGCGATGAAGACCTCCTCGTTGCGGATCACCAGGCCCGGCTCGTCGGCGCTGGTGGAGATCTGGTCGGTGTCGACCATCGCGAAGAGGCCGTACCCGGGTTCGTCCACCGGCGAGGTGATCCGGTAGAGCACCACCACCTGCTCGGCCGGGGTGTAGCTGCCGTCGGCCTTCGCCTCGGTGAGCCGGGTCACCGCCTCGGACAGGGAGTCCGTGAAGGACCGGCCCAGACTCTCCGGCGCCCGGTGCGGCATCTCGATCGCCAACGCACTGTGCGGGTTCGCCCGGATGATCTCGGTGATCTCGGCGTCGTCGGCGAACTCGTCATAGTTCCTCGCGCCGGTGCCGCCAGTGGTGATCCAGGCCCGGCTGATCGGATGTACGACCGTCATGTCCGGTGACGCTACCGGCCCTGCCCCGGTCGCCCACGTCACACCCGCCGGTGTCCACCCCGTGGGCGTTCCGACGGGGTGGACACCGGGGATCCCGGGTCGAACCCGGGCGACCGCTCAGTCGAACCGGGGCGACTCGGTACGGGTCCGCTTCAGCTCGTAGAAGCCGGGTGTGCCGGCGACCAGGAGCACCCCGTCCCAGAGCCGACCGGCCGCCTCACCCTTCGGTGCCGGCGTGATCACCGGACCGAAGAACGCGACGGTCTCCCCGGGGACCGGCCCCGGAGCGTGGATCACCGGAGTGCCGACGTCCTGGCCGACCGGCTTCATCCCCGCGTCGTGGCTGGCCCGCAGCGCCTCGTCGTACTCGGTCGAATCGGCGGCCTCGGCCAGGTCCGGGTCCAGGCCGACCTCGGCGAGCGCCGCCCGGTACAGCTCCGGACCCCGCTCCTGCTTCGCCAGGTGGATCCGGTTGCCCAGGGCGGTGTAGAGGTCCCGGACCGCCCGCTCCCCGTGCTTCTGCTCGACCGCGATGCAGATCCGCACCGGGCCCCACGCCGTGTCCAGCAGCTTCCGGTAGTCCTCGGAGAGCCCGTCGCGTCCCGCATTGAGCACCGACAGACTCATCACCCGGAACCGGACATCCACCGGTCGTACCTTCTCCACCTCCAGCAGCCAGCGGGAGGTGATCCACGCCCACGGACAGACCGGGTCGAAGAACATGTCAACTGCCGCGCGCTCGGACACCCTGACTCCCCTTTCACGTCGGGCCGCCGGAGTCGACGGCACGGTTATGAATCCTCACCCCCCGATGGCGCCGCCGGCATCGGGATGAGACCGTGACCTGCGGCACCCGAAGCACCGTCGGGTCATGACAGACTCAGCGGTGAGCCGTGGGATGGGGCTCGAGTGCTGTGTCAACGGGGACAGCAGCGGTGAGATTCGGATGGAGATTCACGTGCCAGGAGTGCGCAACCTGACCCAGGTCGAGGCGACGGAGCGGGGGCGGCTGCTCGACGTCACCGGATACGACATCCGCCTGGACCTCTCGTCCGCCGGACAGGCCGCCCAGAGCCGCACCTTCCGCTCGGTCACCGAGGTCCGGTTCCGCTGCGCCGAGCCCGGCGCCGGCACCTTCATCGAGGTGGCCGCCGACAGCGTCCGGTCCGCCACCCTGAACGGTGAGCCGGTCGACCTGAACGGCTGGTCGGCCGAGGCCGGACTGACCCTGACCGGCCTGGCCGCCGAGAACGTCCTGGTGGTCGACGCCGACTTCCTCTACTCCTCCAGCGGCCAGGGGCTGCACCGCAGCGTCGACCCGGTGGACGGCGAGACGTACCTCTACAGCCAGTTCGAGACCGCCGACGCGCAGCGGGTCTTCGCCTGCTTCGACCAGCCCGACCTGAAGAGCGTCTACACCTGGCACGCGACCGTGCCGGCACACTGGCGAGTGATCTCCAACATGCCGGTACGCGCCGAGGAACCGGCCGGCGACGAGACCAAGACCGTCCACTTCGCCGAGTCGGCGCGGATGAGCACCTACATCACCGCGCTCTGCGCCGGCCCGTACCACGAGGTCCGGCACACCCACGACGGCATCGACATGGGCTACTTCTGCCGGGCCAGCATGGCGCGCTACTTCGACGACGACGACCTGCACCTGATCACCCGGCAGGGCTTCGACTTCTTCCAGCAGCAGTTCGGGGTCCGCTACCCGCTGCCGAAGTACGACCAGGTCTGGGTCCCCGACTTCAACGCCGGCGCCATGGAGAACTTCGGCTGCGTCACGCACGCCGAGTCGCACTACATCTTCCGCTCCCAGGTCACCGACTTCGAGTACGAGCAGCGCGCCAACACGATCCTGCACGAGCTGGCCCACATGTGGTTCGGCGACCTGGTGACCATGCGCTGGTGGAACGACCTGTGGCTGAACGAGTCGTTCGCCGAGTGGGCCAGCCACTGGGCCAACACCAACGCCACCCGGTTCACCGACGCCTGGACGACCTTCCTCTCCGTCCGGAAGAACTGGGGCTACCGGCAGGACCAGCTCTCCTCCACCCACCCGGTGTACTGCGAGATGCCGGACCTGGAGGCGGTCGAGGTCAACTTCGACGGCATCACGTACGCCAAGGGCGCCAGCGTGCTCAAGCAGCTCGTCGCGTACGTCGGCGAGGAGCCGTTCGTCGAGGGTCTGCGCAGCTATTTCGGCAAGCACGCGTGGGGCAACGCCACCTTCGACGACCTGCTCACCGAGTTGGAGGCCGCCTCCGGTCGGGAGCTGCGCAAGTTCGCCGCCGAGTGGCTGGAGACCGCGCAGGTCAACACGCTGCGCCCGGAGGTGGAGATCGGCCCGGACGGCACGTACCAGTCGGTGGTGGTGCACCAGGAGGCGCCGAGCGAGCACCCGACGCTGCGTACGCACCGGATCGGGGTCGGCCTCTACGACCTGACCGAGGGCCGACTGGTCCGCCGGGACCGGATCGAGGTCGACGTCGCCGGGGAGCGGACCAGCATTCCGCAGCTGGCCGGGGTGGCCGCGGCGGACGTCCTGCTGCTCAACGACGACGACCTGACCTACGCCAAGCTGCGGCTGGACGAGCGGTCGATGGCCACCGTGGTGCAGCACATCGCCGGCTTCGAGTCGTCGCTGGCCCGGGGCCTGTGCTGGGCCGCCGCCTGGGACATGGTCCGGGACGCCGAGCTGGCCGCCCGGGACTATGTGGCGCTGGCCCTGACCGGGCTGCCCGCCGAGACCGACATCAACCTGGTCACCGCAACCCTGCGGCAGGTCACCGCCACCCTCGCCTCGTACGCCGACCCGGACTGGGCGCCGACCGGCTGGGCGGCGCTGGCCCGTACCGCCCGGGACGCGGTGGCCGCCGCCGAGCCGGGCAGCGGCCTGCAGCTCGCCTGGGCCCGGACGTACACCTCGGCGGCCCGCACCGACGACGAGCTGGCGGTGCTGCGGGGCTGGCTGGACGGTACCGAGGTGCCGGCCGGGCTGACCGTCGACACCGAGCTGCGCTGGTCGGTGCTCCGGGCCCTGGTCGCCGGTGGTGCGGCGTCCCGCGAGGAGATCGAGGCCGAGCTGGCCTCGGACCGGACGTCGAGTGGTGAGCGGGAGGCGGCCCTGGCGCACGCCCTGGTGCCGACCGCCGAGAACAAGGCCGAGGTGTGGGCGACCCTGACCGGCGCCGAGGCGCTGCCGAACTGGCGGCACCGGGCGCTGCTGCAGGGCTTCCAGCACCCGGCCCAGGTCGAGCTGACCGCCCCGTACGCCGAGCGGTTCTTCGCCGAGGTCGGCCGGGTCTGGGGCAGCCGGGACAGCGAACCGGCCCAGGAGTTTGTCATCCTCGCCTACCCCGCGTACCAGGTCAGCGAGGAGACCATCCGGGCCACCGACGCGTGGCTGGCCGAGTCGGGACATCCGGCGCCGCTGCGCCGGCTGGTCGCCGAGGGCCGGGACGGGGTGCTGCGCGCGGTGCAGGCCCGGGCCCGGGACGCCGCCGCGGCCACCGCCTGACCGGCTACGTCGTAGCTCGGGGCCGGCCGGTCGGAGCTGGTCCGACCGGCCGGCCCCGACTCGTGTTGGCACCGGACGGCACCGGCGCCGTCCGACGGCTAGGCTTCTCGACGGAGGTGGATCCGTTGGTTCAGCCGCACTACGAGTGGCGTCCGCCCGAGCAGGGCTGGACCGAGAAGGACCTGCTCAGCCTCCCCGCGGACGGCCACCGCTACGAAATCATCGACGGGAGCCTGCACGCGGCGCTCCACCGGCCGACTTCACGCATCACGAGTTGGCCGACGAGATCCGGGCCGCGCTCCGGTCGCAGCTGCCCGCCGGTTGGCGGGTGATCCGGGAGATCGGGGTCCGGATCCCGGCCGGCAACGCCATCCCGGACCTCACCGTGCTCCGGCCGACCGCGCCGAGCGACGCGATGTGGGCCGAGCCGGCCGACGTGCTGCTGGTGGTCGAGGTCGAGTCGCCGAGCAGCCGCCGGCACGACCGGTTCACCAAACTCGGCCTGTACGCCGAGGCGGAGATCGACTGGTACTGGCGGATCGAGCGGGCCAAGTCCGGCCCGGTCGCCCACCTCTACCAGCTCGCCGAGGCCGGGCACTACGAACTCCGTCACTCGGTTCCGGCCGGGGCGGTCGAGACGGCGCAGCTGCCCTTCCCGGTCCGGGTCGCGCCCGCCGACTGGTCCGCCTGACCGGTTCGACGGCGGCCGACAGACCCCCCGGAGGCACCGACACCGCCCAGGGTTCACCCGACCCTGATCGGAACGCGCACCGGAGCACCAGATGCGAAACAGCCGGGCGACGTCCGTCGCCCGGCTGTTTCAGCAGTCGGTCAGGCGGCTCGGCCGGCCCGGGTGGCGAGCTGGTCGAGACCGGTGATGATGCCGCCGGCCAGGTCGCCGCCACCGAAGGCGGCCACCATGGAGAGCGCGGCGAGCCGGGCGTCCCGGTCCGGGATCCGCTTGCGCGCCTCCGAGCCGGTGACCACCTCCAGCACCCGCTGGTTCGGCGACAACGCGATCAGTACGGCCCGGGCCGGGTCGACCAGCCCGGCGTGCAGCCGCTGGGCGTGCTCGCGGATCGGCTCGTCCAGCGGACCGACGTACACCGTGAAGATCAGGCCGGTGGACTGGTCGGCGACCCGCAGCGCGTCGTCGATGCGCAGCAGCTGGCGGGTGGTGAACGGACCGTTGAGTACGTCCGGACGGCCCGCCGGATGCGCGGTCCGCGACTCCGGCAGGTCGGTCGTCGCCACACTCTTACCAGCGGTCACTTGCGCCCCCTGTCACGCCAGCGCGCGCCGGCGCGCTGATGGTCTCGATCTCGCCACTGGTCAGCTCCCGGGCGTCCGCACCCTCCGGCAGCGCCGTCCGGGCGGACTCGGTCAGGTGCTCGGGCGAGGAGAGGAACCAGACCGGGGTGAAATCGAACGGTCGTCCCGGGCGGTACCGCTTGGAGCCGGTGCCGCCGCTCCGACCGATCCGCGACAGTGCCGTGATGACCAGTACGGCGGCGAGCGGAATGGCGACGAAGATCAGCAACGTCTCGGAAACAGACAACCTGAACGCCCCCAGGCGACAATGGGATCATCGTGCCGGCCGGCGGAGCTGACGACCATGTCAACCGCCCGGTCCGGTCGTCGTTCACGGTATCGGAAAGCGAGGCCCGCCAGATCTCGGGGGGCCGGATCGGCGGTTTTGGGGTGCGCGCGGAGTTGCGGACCGGAACGCCGGTCCTCGCCCGCGACGCGGTGTCGCGTCCACCCGGCGGGGGCCGGGTCGGGGGCCGGACCGCCCGCGACGGGAT
>NZ_JBDPLT010000072.1:0-30932 GCF_039871775.1 Plantactinospora sp. B5E13 | reverse complement strand
GCTGGCGGACCCTTCGTCACACCACCGCCAGCCCACGGCAGATCGGCGACATCGTCCGCGCCGCTCTCCACCTCACCCACTTCGAATACCGATACCTACCGAATCCATGCTGAGATCACGTCATTGAAGGAAACGGGAATGCTGCGGAAATTGCTGTTGGTGATCGCCGTCGCGACGGCCGCCGTAATCCTGCCCGCACAGGCGGCCAGCGCACGCACCATCTGCTACGACGACGTCGAATATGTCCAGAACTCCAGCGGAGTCAACGGGGCCTCCTCCCGAGCCAACTTCTGCTACGACGACGTGTCGGGGTATTTCGAGACCACAACCGGTCTGAACTGGGTCAAGGACCTGGTCAACGGCGACGGCGTCGCGGCCCGGGCCTGGCTGCGCTACCGCTGGGTCGGTGACCCGACGACGTACGAGGTCATCAAGGCGACCGACACGGTCAGCACCTCGGGCGCCACGGGCTGGAGTTGGTCCGGCTACTTCGACTACGTCGGCGTGTACGTCTGCCTCGGCACCACCCCACCGTCGGCTTGGGCCGGCAACTGCAACCTCATCTACGACACCTCCGGTTTCAGCGGGTGACGTCGGCCCGGACCTGATCGCACGATGTACCGGAAGCGGGCCACCCACCATCGCGTGGGTGGCCCGCTGGGACTGTAAAAACAACTTGACAGACCCGGCCCGGCTCGGCGAGCGGATACTTCAGCAGGTCACCGAAGCCGATGTCGAAGCCCTGGTCGACTGGATGTTGACCGAGGGCCGCCGCCGTGGCGGCAAACCCGGCACCGGGCTCGGTGTCCGGTCGGTGCGATTGACGCTGGGCCGGCTACGGACCGCACTGGATGTGGCGGCCCGCCGGCAGCTGGTGGTTCGCAACGTGGCGACGTATGTGACGATCCCCCGGGCGGCGGCCAAGGCGGCCGCCGAGGCCCGCGCTCAACGCAAACCGTGGACACAGGACGAGGTCAGAACGTTCCTCGCCGCCATCACGGGCGAGCGACTGTATCCGATGTGTCTGCTGTCGTTGATGGGTTTGCGTCCGGCCGAGGTGTGCGGGTTGCGGTGGTCTGACGTGGACTTCAAAGCCGGCACGATCGCCGCCGGGGACAACACCCGCACGGTGGTGGACGGGCAGGTGGAGGAGAAGGAAGCCAAGACGGTGGCTGGCAGGCGTGGCCTACCGATGCCGACAGCGGTGTCCCAGGCGTTGAAGACGCTACGCACACGGCAGAAGAAGGAACGCCTGGAAGCGGGCGAGGCGTACACCAACAGCGGCTATGTGCTGGTGGACGAACTTGGCCGGCCGCAGCGTACGGACTGGCTTCGACGTCGGGTGTATGAGTTGATGGCGAAGGCCGGTGTGCGCAAGGTTCGACCGTACGATGCCCGCCATGCCTGCCTGACTCATCTTGCCGCCGCGGGTGTGCCGGATGTGGTGTTGGCGGCGTGGGCCGGTCACGCTGACGGCGGCACGTTGGCGAAGCGGGTCTACGTTCATCCGGATCTGAGTCATCTGAGGTGGCTGCCGCCCAGCTTGATGCGGGCTTGTTCAGCTAACCCTTGCCCTGACTGGGAGACACCTCTCGACTACCGAGAGAAACAGTATGGACGTTCGTGAGAGAATGTGAGACGGCCAGCAAAAAAGGCCCCGTCTCACCGAAGTGATCCAGGGCCCTGACCTGCCGATTTACTGTCGGGACGGCCGGATTCGAACCGACGACCCCTTGACCCCCAGTCAAGTGCGCTACCAAACTGCGCCACGTCCCGTTGCTGGCTTCAGGTCCCCCTGCGACAGCCGGTACAGCTTAGCGCAGGATCATCCGGTCCGCGCACACGCCCTCCCCTGCCTCACTGGTCCCACCGGCGGCGTGCGAGCCGCCACAACCCCTAACGCATCCTAGGAAGATGGGGTACTTCCTGGGGCGGGCCTGAAACAGGGTTGCCGGCACCAGGAAGTACCCCGCTCCGGTCAGCCGTGGGCCTTGCCCCGGCCGCCGGCACCGACCTTCTTGCGCGGGCGTACCGAGACTTCCACCGGGCTGCCCTCGAAGCCGAACTCCTCGCGGAGCTTGCGCTCGACGAACCGCTGGTACCCGGCGTCCAGTGGCGCGGTGGTGAAGAGCACGAACCGGGGCGGCGAGACGCCCGCCTGGGTGGCGAAGAGAATCTTCGGTGCCCGACCCCCACGCACCGGGTGCGGCGTCGCCTGGACCAGGGCGGTGAGCCACTGGTTGAGCTGCCCGGTCGGTACCCGGGTCTCCCAACTGGCCAGCGCGGTACGCAATGCCGGGGCGAGCTTGTCGACCGCCCGCCCGGTCTTCGCCGAGACGTTCACCCGGATCGCCCACGGGATGCGGCGCAGCTCCCGCTCGATCTCCTTGTCCAGGTAGTACCGTCGGTCCGCGTCGACCAGGTCCCACTTGTTGAAGGCGATGACCAGCGCCCGGCCGGACTCGGTCACCATGGTCAGGATCCGCTGGTCCTGCTCGCTGATCGGCTCACTGGCGTCGAGCAGCACGACCGCCACCTCCGCCGCCTCGATCGCGCCGGCGGTACGCAGGCTGGCGTAGTACTCGGTACCGCTGGCCTTGCCGACCCGCTTGCGCAGGCCGGCGGTGTCCACCAGCTGCCAGACCTCGCCGCCGATCTCGACCAGGCTGTCCACCGGGTCGACGGTGGTGCCGGCGACGGCGTCGACCACCGCCCGCTCCTCCCTCGCGAGGCGGTTGAGCAGGCTGGACTTGCCGACGTTGGGACGGCCGACGAGCGCCACCCGGCGCGGGCCGCGTGGGCCGACCTCCCGGATCGGCGGCGCCTCCGGCAACGCCTCGAGGATCGCGTCGAGCAGGTCGCCGGAGCCCCGTCCGTGCAGGGCGGAGACCGGACGCGGTTCGCCGAGCCCGAGCGACCACAACGAGGTCGCCTCCAGCTCGATCGCGGTGTTGTCGGCCTTGTTGGCGACCAGCAGCACCGGCTTGGCACTGCGTCGGAGCATCCGTACCGCGGCCTCGTCGACGTCGGTGGACCCGACCGTGGCGTCGACGACGAACAGCACCACGTCGGCGGTCGCCACGGCGTTCTCGGCCTGGGCCGCGATCGCGGCCGCCCGGTCCCGGGCGTCCGGCTCCCAACCGCCGGTGTCGACGACGGTGAACTGCCGGCCGGACCACTGCGCGTCGTAGGGGACGCGGTCCCGGGTCACTCCGGGAGTGTCTTCGACCACCGCCTGGCGTCGCCCGATGATCCGGTTGACGAGCGTGGACTTGCCGACGTTGGGACGCCCGACGACCGCCACCACCGGCACCGGACCGGTCGGCTCCTCCTGGTCGATGTCCGGTTCCCGCAGCTCGACCCAACCGTCACCGGTACTCACGACGCCTCCTCGCCCCGCCGGACAACCGTCCGACCCTCACCCGACCGGACAACCGTCCGACCTTCGCCGCGCCGGACACCGGTCCGACGCCCATCCGGGCCGGGACAACCCCGACCCGGTACCTCAACCGTCCGCCCCGTACGTCGTCTCACTGACCCGGCCGCCGTCCGGTCAACAGGTCGCGCAGCCGGGCGACCACCTCGTCGATGCCCAGTTCGGTGGTGTCCAGCACCACCGCGTCCGGCGCCTGCCGCAGCGGATCCGCGGCGCGGGTCGAGTCGAGCCGGTCGCGCCGAGCCAGATCGGCCGCGGTCACGGCGAGGTCGGCGGCGTTCTCCGTACTGCGCCGTTGCGCCCGCGCCTCGGCCGACGCGGTCAGGTAGACCTTGAGGTCGGCGTCCGGCGCCACCACCGAGCCGATGTCCCGACCCTCCACCACAATTCTGCCGGCCGCCTCGATGATCTGCCGTTGCAGGGCGACCAGGATCTCCCGTACGGCGGGAACCGCCGACACCGCGGAGACCGCGGCCGTCACCTCGGGGCCCCGGATGTCCCGGTCGACGGCAATCCCGTCGGCGGTCACGCTCGGCGCCTCCGGGTCGACGCCGATCTTCAGATCGACCTCGCCGGCCACCTTTGTCACCGACTCGGCGTTCTCGAGGTCGACACCGGAGCGCAGCACCGCCCAGGTCACCGCCCGGTACATCGCACCGGTGTCGAGATAGCGGGCGCCCAGTGCACTGGCCAGCCTGCGGGAAACGGTGGACTTCCCCGAACCGGACGGGCCGTCCACGGCAACCACACATCGCCCGGTCCGTGCCTCTTCCGCCACCGTTCCTCCTTCTGCCAGTTGATCTGCGTCTGCCCCGGTCCGTGGGCTCGCGTCCCGGTAACCGCAGGTATGCCCCGGGCCACATCGGCACGCCACACAGTCGGCGCGCACCCTGGGAACCCCGGGTGTCGCTGTCCATCATGCCCCGCGCCCCGAACCGGCCCGCGCCCGACGCCGGGGCGTGCTGGGCCGTACGGGTCGGGATCAGTCGTCGACCGCCTTGAACAGCGCGGCGATCTCCGCGTTGGTCAGCACCCGGTGCCGACCGGGACGCAGATCACCGAGCCGGATCGGGCCGATCGCGGTACGCACCAGCCGGGAGACCGGGTGCCCGACCTCCTCCATCAGCCGCCGGACGATGTGCTTGCGCCCCTCGTGCAGGGTGATCTCCACCTGGGCGGTTCGCCCCAGGGTGTCCACCAACCGGAACTCGTCGACCCGGGCCGGGCCGTCCTCGAGTTCGACTCCGGCCAGCAGCCGGCGCCCGGCGTTGCGGCGCAGTGGTCCCGCCACCTCGCAGAGGTACGTCTTCGGCACCCCGTACGACGGGTGCATCAGCCGGTGGGCGAGCGTTCCGTCGTTGGTGAGCAGCAGCAGTCCCTCGCTGTCGGCGTCGAGCCGGCCGACGTGGTAGACCCGTTCCTCGACCCGACCGAGGAAGTCCGCGAGTGCGGTACGCCCCTTCTCGTCGGCCATCGTCGAGACGACGCCGCGCGGCTTGTTCATCGCGAGGTAGACCAGTCGGGCGTCGGTCACCACCCGTTCGCCGTCGACGTAGATGACCGCGGTCGACGGGTCGACCTTGTCGCCGAGTTGCGCGATCCGGCCGTCCACGGTGACCCGGCGCCGGAAGATCAGGTCCTCGCAGGCACGTCGGGAGCCCACGCCGGCGGCGGCGAGCACCTTCTGCAGGCGCTCGACGCCGTTGACGGGGGCGAGCTTGTCATCGTGGGGCATCGGCGATCTCTTCCACATCGTCGGGCAGGAACGGGGCGAGCGGCGGCAACTGGTCGACCCTGTCCAGCCCGAGTTTCTCCAGGAACAACGTTGTCGTCCGGTAGAGGAACGCACCGCTGTCCGGCTCGGTGCCACATTCCTCGACCAGGCCGCGCGAGACCAGGGTACGGATCACCCCGTCGCAGTTGACACCGCGGATGGCGGAGATCCGCGACCGGGTCACCGGCTGCTTGTAGGCGACCACGGCGAGGGTCTCCAACGCCGCCTGGGTGAGTCGGACAGACTGGCCGTCCAAGACGAAACGTTCGACGTAGGCGGCGTATTCCGGCCGGGTGTAGAGACGCCAACCACCCGCCGCCCGGCGCAGTTCGAAACCGTGTCCGGCCGTCGTGTAGTCCCGGGCGAGCCGGTCCAGCATGACGGCGACCCGTTCGGTCGGCTGTTCCAGTACCTGGGCGAGGACGATCTCGGCGACCGGTTCGTCGACGACCAGCAGGATCGCCTCCAGCGCGCCGCGCAACTCGGCGTCGTCGATCAGCGCCAGCGGCGCGGCCCGCCTGGCCGTCGCGCCGGCGGGGCCCGCCGGGGCACCGGCACCATGGTCCACGGGTCCGTCCACCGCCTGTGCCCCGGACGCACGCTCCGCCCCGCGCAGGCTCTCCGCCCCGGACAGGCTCTCCGGACCGGGTACGTCGGCGGCCTCGGCGGCGAACACACCCTCCGCCCCGGACGGGCGCTGCGCGCCGGGCAGCGCCCGCGCCCCGGCCTCGGTGCTCGACGCTCCGGACAGCCCTCGCGCCCCCGCCTCGGTGCTCGACGCTCCGGCCGACACCGGTCCGGCCGCGGTCTGCGCCGCGGGAGCCGGCAGCGTACCGTCCAGTGCCCCACCGTCCGTCGCCGAAGGCACCGCCGTCCCCGACACGTCCGCCGGCGCCGCGTCCTCCGTGACCGGAACGTCGGTCACCGGCCCCTCGCCGTCGGAGTCGTCGACCGACGGCGCATCGGGCGTCTCCTGCCCGGTCGACTGTCGCGGGGCGGGTGACCGCTCCCAGGGCGGCACCCAGGCCGCGGCCTGCTCGGCCAGGGACTCCGGCCGATTGTCGCTGGTCACCGTGCCTCCTCCTGAATCTCTCCGGCGCCGGCCGGGTCGGTGCCGGTCGCCACGCCGGGCCGGTCGACGTCCGAGTCGGCAGCCCCGGCCACGCCGACCTCGGCGGTCTCGGCGCGGTCCCCGGCGGCCGCCGGCTCCTTGACCGGCGTTCCCGCGTACTCGTCGATGGTCAGGTCGGCGCCGCCGTCGGCGGGACCGGTCCACCGTACGGTCAGTTCACCGAGCGCCTCCACCTGGCTGAACCCGACCAGGCCCTCCCGGTACAGCTCGAGTAGCGCCAGGAACCGGGCCACCACCTCGAGCGTCGACTCACAGTCCGCGCAGAGGATCCGGAACGTCGCGGTGCCGGCCCGGCGTAGCCGGTCCCGGAGCAGTGCGGCGTGCTCCCGGACACTCACCAGTACCATGTGCACGTGATCGATGGAGACGACCGGAGCAGCCTTCGGGGTCATCGCCTTGATCGCCAGTTTGAGCAGCCGCTCCGGTCCGATCCCCAGGACCAGTTCGGGTAGCGCCTCGGCGTACCGCGGCTCCAGGGTGACCGCCCGGGGGTAGCGGCGGGAACCGACCGCCTCCAGTTCCGCGATGTGCGCGGCGGCCTCCTTGTACGCCTTGTACTGCAGCAGCCGGGCGAAGAGCAGGTCCCGGGCCTCCAGCAGGGCGAGATCCTCCTCGTCCTCCACCTGGGCGGCGGGCAGCAGCCGGGCCGCCTTCAGGTCGAGCAGGGTGGCGGCGATCACCAGGAACTCGCTCGCCTCGTCGAGGTCCCAGGCGTCACCCATCGCCCGGATGTAGGCGATGAACTCGTCGGTCACCTGGTGCAGGGCGACCTCGGTGACGTCGAGCTTGTGCTTGCCGATCAGTTGCAGCAGCAGGTCGAACGGGCCGGTGAAGTTCGCCAGCCGTACGGTGAAGCCGGCGCCTGCCTCGGTCTCGTCGGCGGTGGGAGTGTCCCCGTCGGCCGTCGCGGCGACGTCCGGACGACCGTCGTCCGGGTCGGACGACGGCGATCTCTGACTCTGGGCGGGCACCACAGCGGTGGCGGCCGGCGCCGACGGCCCCGGATCGCCGGATACCAACCCCGAGGCCGACGGATCCGACACCGACGGACCCGGCGGTTTCGGGTCCGGGGCGGCGGAGACGGCGGGGGAATTCACCCGACGACCGTAGTCCACCGGCTCCGCGGCGTCCGTCGGCAGCCCCACGCCGGTACCGTCACTCACCCGATGATCCTCTCGGGGTGGCCGTGCCGCCGCTCCCCCACCACCCGGCCGGCTCCGGAACGGAGAACGGAAACGGAAACGGAACGGGACAGCGGCCGGCAGCCGCCGGCCGGGAACCTCCGCACAGGGCTACCGCTCGGCCTGCGCGGCGATCACCTCTCGGGCCAGCTGGCGGTAGTTGCGGGCACCGGAGGACGCCGGGTCCAGGGTGGTGATCGGCGCGCCGGCGACCGTGGACTCCGGGAACTTGACCGTCTTGGTGATCACCGTCTGGTAGACCTTGTCGCCGAACGCCTCGACCACCCGCTGCAGCACCTGCCGGCAGTGGGTGGTGCGGCTGTCGTACATGGTGGCCAGGATGCCTTCGAGCTCCAGGTCGAAGTTGAGCCGTTCCCGCACCTTGTCGATGGTGTCCAGCAGCAGCGCCACCCCGCGCAGGCTGAAGAACTCGCACTCCAGCGGGATGAGTACGCCGTCCGCCACGGTCAACGCGTTGATCGCGAGCAGGCCCAGCGACGGCTGGCAGTCGATCAGGACGAAGTCGTACTCCTTGCGGATCGAGCGCAGCACCCGGGCCAGGGCCATCTCCCGGGCTACCTCGTTGACCAGCTGGATCTCGGCCGCCGAGAGGTCGATGTTGGCGGGCAGCAGGTGCAGGCCGGCCACGTCGGTCTTGATCAGCACGTCCTCGGCGGTGACGTCGTCCTGCATCAGCAGGTTGTAGACCGACAGGTCCAGGTTGTGCGGGTTGACGCCGAGCCCGACCGAGAGCGCGCCCTGCGGGTCGAAATCGACAAGCAGAACCTTGCGGCCGTACTCGGCCAGCGCGGCGCCCAGGTTGATGGTCGTGGTGGTCTTGCCGACCCCGCCCTTCTGGTTGGCCATCGCGATGATCCGCGCCGGGCCGTGCTGGTCGGTCGGCATCGGCTCCGGGATCGGCTTGCGCATCGTGTACGCGGCCGGGTCGGCCGGGCCGAGTTCGGCGCCGAGGTCCAGGGCGGACTGCTGTTCGCGCAGGGTCGAGGTCCACGCCTCGGCACGGTCACCGTTGTCAGCCATGTCCTCGTACGCCCCCTCCCGACGACTGCCCGGCGTCGGAGCCGAACGGTGTCCTGTGCGGCGCCGCCGCGAACCTCGATTGCCGCCTCACGAGGCCGCGCCGATGCCGACTGTACGCCACGTCGCAGCACCGTAGTGGGCACCGTCTCGGCGTGTCGACTCGGCGGGGACAACGGTGTACCACGGCCGGAGCGTCCACGCGTCGCAGGCGCCGCGCGCCGAGATTACCCGGAGCGGATCAGTCGAGGGCCCGGGGATGCGCGGTGACGTACACCTCGCGGAGCCGGTCCACGGTCACCAGGGTGTAGACCTGGGTCGTGGTCACCGAGGCGTGGCCGAGCAGTTCCTGCACGACCCGCACGTCAGCGCCACCGTCGAGCAGGTGGGTGGCGTACGAGTGACGGAGTGTGTGCGGCGAGACCGCCCCCGGCCCGTCGACCGGAAGTCCGGCGCGCCGGGCGGCCCGGCGCAGGATGGTCCAGGCGCTCTGCCGGGACAGTGGCCCGCCGCGGGCGTTGAGAAAGATCACCGGAGTGCCGTGGCCGGCGGCGGCGAGGGCCGGCCGGGCCCGGACGAGGTAGGCCCGCAGCGCCTCGGCCGCGTACCCGCCGACCGGCACCAGCCGACTCCGCCCACCCTTGCCCCGGAGCATCACCACCCCGTCGGTCAGGTCGAGGTCGTCGATCGCGGCGCCGACCGCCTCGGAGATCCGGGCGCCGGTGCCGTACAGGAACTCCAGCAGCGCCCGGTCGCGCAGCGGCAGCGTCGCCTCCGGTCCGGTCGCCCCGGCCGGACCGGTGGTCTCCAGCAGTCGGAGCACGTCGGTGACGTCCAACGCCCGGGGCAGCCGCCGGGGCGGCACCGGCGGCCGGACGTCCCGGCTCGCATCCTGGCCGGCCAGCCCTTCCCGGACCGCGAACCGGTGCAGGCCACGGACGGCGGAGGCGGCCCGGGCGGCGGAAGCGGCCGACAGCGGCGGGTGGTCGGCATCCCCGGCCCGCAGCCGGGCCACGTGCCCGGCGATCTGCGCCGGTCCGACCGTGGCCAGGTCCCGGACCCCGTCGGTGGCCAGCGTCGCCAGATACCGTTCCAGGTCCCGGCGGTACGACGAGAGCGTGTTCGTCGACAGTCCCCGCTCGACGGTCAGGTGGTCGAGGTAGCCGCGCACCGCGCGGCGCAGCGCCGGTGACGGCTCGGCCGGGGGTGGATCCGGCGGCGAGTCGCCCGGAGCCGGGTCGGCCGGAGCCCCGTCGGCCAGCGACGGGTCGGCCGGAGCCGGGGCCGGCACGTCGGTGCCCGACCCCGCCCCCGGTACCCCGCTCATCCGAGGACGTCCGCCAGCGGCAGCGTGGACATCCCGTGCGCCTCGGCGACCGGCCCGTAGGTGACCTGGCCGGCGTGCGTGTTGAGGCCCAGGGCGAGCGCCGGGTCGCGGCGCAGCGCCTCGCGCCAGCCGTGGTTGGCCAGCTCCAGGGCGTACGGGAGGGTGACGTTGGTCAGCGCGTACGTGCTGGTGTGCGGCACCGCGCCGGGCATGTTCGCCACGCAGTAGAACAGCGAGTTGTGCACCGGGTAGACCGGGTCGTCGTGGGTGGTCGGCCGGGAGTCCTCGAAGCAGCCGCCCTGGTCGATCGAGATGTCGACGAGCACACTGCCCGGCTTCATCCGGGAGACCAACTCGTTGGAGATCAGCGTCGGGGCCTTCGCCCCGGGCACCAGCACCGCGCCGATCACCAGGTCAGCGTCGAGCACGGCCCGCTCGATCTCGTAGGTGTTCGACGCCACGGTCTGCAGGTGCCCCCGGTAGATCGCGTCGGCCTGGCGCAGTTGGCTCACCGCCCGGTCCAGCAGCAGCACCTCGGCCTGCAGGCCGAGCGCGATCGCCGCCGCGTTCCGGCCGGAGACCCCGGCGCCGATCACCACGGTCTTGGCCGCGTACACGCCGGAGACGCCACCCATCAGCACCCCGCGCCCTCCCCCGCTGCGCATCAGGTGGTACGCCCCGACCTGCGGCGCCAGCCGGCCCGCGACCTCGGACATCGGGGCGAGCAGCGGCAGCGAGCGGTCCGGCAGCTCGACCGTCTCGTACGCGATACCGGTGACCTTCCGGTCCAGCAACGCGTCGGTGCACGACTTGGAGGCGGCGAGGTGCAGGTACGTGAAGAGCAGCTGCCCCTCCCGCATCCGGTGGTACTCCTCGGCGACCGGCTCCTTGACCTTCAGGACCAGCTCGGCGGTACCCCACACGTCGTCGGCGTCGCCGAGGATGGTGGCACCGGCGGCGGCGAACTCGTCGTCGCTGATCGACGACCCGGCCCCGGCGCCGGCCTCCACGTACACCTGGTGGCCGGCACGGACGAACTCGTGCACACCCGCCGGGGTGATCGCCACCCGGTACTCGCGGTTCTTGACCTCGCGCGGAATTCCGACCTTCACGATGCAGACACCCTCTCTGCCGGGGTCGCCGGCTCCGGTGGTACGGCGCGCGCCGGCTCCGGTGCCGCCGCGGTCCGCCGTCCCGCCTGCGGAAGTCTAGGACCGCGCCCCGGACCGGGCAGCCAGCATTGTGACAGCGGGTAACCGCCAGGGTTGACGGTATGTCAGCCGGCCGCCCGGTGCACGGGTCAGGGCAGCGGCGCGTCGACCGGCCGCAGCGGCGCCCAGCCCTGGTCACGGGCCCGGGCTGCGGCGAGCACCCCGGCCACGCAGGCGACGTTGGTGATCTCCCCGGCCAGGACCATCGTCACCGCCTCGTCCAGGTCGACCCGGACGACCTCCAGTTCGGCCTCCTCGTCGTGGCGCTCGTGCCGGTCACCGGGCGGGACCTCCGACAGCTCCCGGGCCAGGAAGATCCGGATCATCTCGTCGGAGTAGCCGGGTGAGGTGTGCACGTCGACCAGCAGGTCGAGCCGGGCCGCGTGCAGGTCCGCCTCCTCGGCGAGTTCCCGGAGCGCGCCGGCCGGCAACTCCTCGCCGGCCACGTCGGCCAGGCCGGCCGGCAGTTCCCAGATCGCCCGGCGGAGCGGGTGGCGGTACTGCCGTACCAGCACCACCCGCCCCTGCTCGTCCAACGCGACCACACCGACCGCGCCGACGTGCCGTACGTAGTCCCGGGCCGAGACCCGGCCGCCCGGCATCTCGACCTGGTCCGTGACGACGGAGAAGATCCGCCCCCGGAACCGCTCCTGGCTGGACCGGACCGCGTAGTGGTGCCCGGACCCGGCCGGCGTGCCGCCGCCGAACCCGGCCGGCCCGGAACCGTCAGCGGTCCGGCCGGCCGCGGTCGGCGTGGGGCCGGTCACGACGGGGAGCTCGCGCGGGCCGCCCGGACCTGGCCGTTGCGTCCGCCCCGTCCACCCCGCGCCGGGGAGGTCCCCGACTCCACGTCGGCGGCACCGTCGCCCCCCGGCGCCGAATCGGCGACCGGGGCACCGGCGACGGTCCCCGCCGGAGCGTCCAGGTCCACCGGCAGCTGGTCGGCCGACGAGTAGGCGACCACCGCACCGACGAACGCCGCGAAGAGCGGATGCGGCCGGGTCGGCCGGCTCTTCAGCTCCGGATGTGCCTGGGTCGCCACGAAGAACGGGTGCAGGTCCCGGTCCAGCTCGACGAACTCGACCAGTCGACCGTCCGGCGAGGTGCCGGAGATCTGCAACCCGGCCTTGGTGAGCACGTCCCGGTAGGCGTTGTTCACCTCGTACCGGTGGCGGTGCCGCTCACTGACCTCGGTGGCGCCGTACGCCTCGGCGACCAGCGAACCGTCGGTCAACCGGGCCGGGTACGCGCCGAGCCGCATCGTCCCGCCCAGGTCACCCTTGCCCGCGACGATGTCCTGCTGGTCGGCCATGGTGGCGATCACCGGGTGGCTGGCCTGCTCGTCGAACTCGAGCGAGTTGGCGCCGTCCAGCCCGGCGAGATGGCGGGCGACCTCGATGGTCATGCACTGCAGACCGAGGCAGAGTCCCAGGATCGGGATCCGGTTCTCCCGGGCGTACCGGACCGCACCGATCTTGCCCTCGATGCCGCGTACGCCGAAGCCGCCGGGGATGACGATCCCGTCGACGCCGGCCAGCGCGGCAGCCGCACCGGCGGCGGTCACGCAGTCGTCACTCGGCACCCAGACCAGTTCCACCCGGGCCCGGTGGCCGAACCCGGCGGCCCGGATCGCCTCGCTCACCGACAGGTACGCGTCGGGCAGGTCGACGTACTTGCCGACCAGGGCGACCCGGACGGTGTGCCGGGGGTGGTGCACCCGGTCGAGCAGGTCGTCCCAGCGGTCCCAGGCGACGTCCCGGAAGGAGAGCCCGAGCCGACGTACCACGTAGGCGTCCAGGCCCTCCTGGTGCAGCACCTTCGGGATGTCGTAGATGCTCGGCGCGTCCGGTGCGGCGATCACCGCCTCGCGGTCGACGTCGCAGTAGAGCGAGAGCTTGTGCTTGAGCTTGTCCGGGATCTCCCGGTCCGACCGGCAGACGATGGCGTCCGGCTGGATACCGATGTTGCGCAGCTGGGCGACCGAGTGCTGGGTCGGCTTGGTCTTCAGCTCCCCGGACGGTGCCAGGTACGGCACCAGCGACACGTGCAGGTAGAAGCAGTTGTCCCGACCGAGGTCGTGGCGGACCTGCCGGATCGCCTCGAGGAACGGCAGCGACTCGATGTCCCCGACCGTGCCACCCACCTCGGTGATCACCACGTCCGGGGTCCGGCCGTCCTCGTCGGGGTCGGCCATGGCCAGGATCCGGGACTTGATCTCGTTGGTGATGTGCGGGATCACCTGCACGGTGTCCCCGAGGTACTCCCCGCGCCGCTCCTTGGCGATCACCTCCGAGTAGATCTGGCCGGTGGTGACGTTCGCCTTGCCGGACAGCGCCCGGTCGAGGAACCGCTCGTAGTGCCCGACGTCGAGATCGGTCTCGGCGCCGTCGTCGGTGACGAAGACCTCACCGTGCTGGAACGGGTTCATCGTTCCCGGGTCGACGTTGAGGTAGGGGTCGAGTTTCTGCATCACGACGCGCAGACCCCGCGCGGTGAGCAGATTTCCAAGGCTGGAGGCGGTCAGGCCCTTGCCGAGTGAGGAGGCGACGCCCCCGGTGACGAAAATGTGCCTGGTCGTCCGTACTGAAGGGGCCAAGGCCTGCTCCCGTGGTCGTCTGTTGCGATCGTGCAGACCGGGTCCGATCAGCGAAGTGATCGAGGCGATCCACGGGATTCCACGGTAACACCATCCGTGGCCGGGGTGCCGGCCGCACCCGTTTCCGTGCCGTCGACCCGGTGGCCGTACCTGATCAACCTGCCGGCAACCCGGCACCCGGATCGGGTTTGCGGCTCAACCTGATCGATCCGTCGGTGATCCTGACCACCGGACCGGTGGTTCAGCCGGTCGGGGCGCCGGCCGCGTCGTCCGCCCATCCGACGGCGGGCGGCATGGTGCGGTCGGTGGCGTGGTCGAGCACCCGCAGCGCCGCCAGGGCGGCCATCGGCACCGCCAGGGCGGCCGCCGCGCCGGCGACGTTGAGGGCGGCGCCGCCGAGGACCCCGCCGAGCAGGGCGGCGACCGCGATACCGGCCATTCCGGCCCGGACCGCCGGGTAGATCCCGAACAGACGTTTGAGACCGCCCCAGGGACGCAGCAGGGCGAACCACACCAGCACCGCGCCGGCCAGGGCCAGCACGGTCAGCGGACTGCCGAACAACGCCGTCAGGTTCGCCGCCCCGGAGCGGTGCACGGTGAGCCCGCTGGTGCCGTCGCCGAAGGCGGCGAGGAAGCGGCCGAGGCTGCCCCGCTGGTCCAGCGGCTGGCGCAGGTCGAGCAGGGCGAACCCGATCGTCACGGCCAGACCCGCCATGGTGGCCCAGGCCAGCCGGGCAGGGGTCAACCAGCCGCCGGTGCTGATCGCGGCCGCGATGCTCACTCCGGCGGTCAGCGCGACCGCGCCCACCGGATCACCACCCAGGTACGGACTGCCGACGACGATCACGCCGAGCACACCGACGAGCACCACCACCGCCGGACGCCAACTGCGGCGGACCCGTTGGGCGAGCCATCCGGCGGTCAGCAGGCTGCCGGCCACGAACACGCCAAGGCCGACCACGCCGAGGCCGGAGTAGCGGCCGCCCTCCAGCGCCGAGTAGCCGATCACCCCGTTGAGCTGGAGCCGGGCTCCGGTGATCACGTCGGCCGCGACGACCAGGGCCGCCAACGCGGCGACGCTGCCCAACGGCCAGAGGGTGCGCCCGTACGCCCGGGCCAGCCGGACCCCGGCGGTGGCCACACCGAGCAGCCCGACGGTGACCAGGGCGAAGTAGACGCCGGCGTGCTCGCCGCGCCACCACGGGACCACGTCGGCGACCAGGGCGGCGGGTATCGCGAGGGCGGCCGCGATCAGCAGCACCTCGACCGTCGCGACGATCCGCCGGGGCACCGGGGTGGGTCCCGACGGTCCGGCGTGCCGGCGGGCCCGCCGCAACAGCGGCACCACCGCGATCGCGAGCAGCACCTGCAGGCCGGCCAGCAGGGCGAAGAACCAGCGGGCCACCCGTTGCTGGGCCCGCGCCTCGCGGTCGGCGTCCGCCGGTGCGGCGATGGCGTCGGGCAGGGCGGCGGGGCGGCCGGCGACCCTGGTCGCCGGCTGACCGACGAAGACTCGCTGGGGCGCGGGCCGGCCGAGCGCGGCCAGCGCGGTCGGCGCCAGGTCGACAAGTTGCAGGTAGCCGTCCCGGCCCGTGCTACGCGAGGTGAGCCAGCCCCGTTCCCAGCCGGGGCCGTCGGCCACCGCCACGTGCAGGCGGGACGTCTGGTCGGTGTCGGCGATCCCGGCGACCAGCACCAGGGACCGTTCGGGGCGGGCCGCCAGCACCCGGGCCAGCGCGGTGTCGGCGCGGCGGGCGGCATCGGCCCGGCCGGCCGGGTCCTCGCCGGCGACGGTGCCGAGGTCGATGATGCTCAGTACGCAGTCGTCGAGCATGGTGGAGAGCTCGGCCGGCAGCTTCTCGGCGTACCGGTCCACCCGTCCGAAGGGCCGGGCGGCGGCGACGGCCGCACCGGAGCCGACCGCGTTGGTGCACCGGACCGATTCGGCCAGCGTCCCCGGTACCGTGCCCCAGCGAAGTTTGTCCTGGTTGAAGCTGACCGTGGCCCGCTGGTCGGGCAGGTTGGCGCTGATCCGGTCCGGCCGCTCGACGGTGACGTCCAACGGCGGACACTCACCCGGTACGACGGTGCCGTCCCAGGCCGCGAAGTTGCCGGCGCCGAGAGTTTGCCAGCCGTCGACCGGGCAGGTCGGCTGGCGCGCCGAGCGGACCGACAGCGAGCCGATGGAGCCTCGTTCGGCCATCTGCCACAGCGTCGGGGTCTGCTGCGGGTCGACGTCGTCCCAGCGCAGGCCCGGGATGCCGACCAGCACCACGTAGTCGGCGGTCTTCTCCGGTGCGCCGGCGGCCGGCCGGACGACCAGCGCCGCGACGCCCAGGGCCACCACCGCGGCGGTCAACAGGACCGGCACCAGCCGACGCAGCACCGGCAGCACCGCGAACCGGCGTACCAGGTCCGGCACGGCCGGCGCCGGCCGTGCAGGGTCCGGGGTGGACCCTGTCGGATCCGGCGCTACCTCGAGCTGCCGCCCCGGATCCGGGAGCGCCGGGTCGTCCGGTGCCGGTGCGGTCCGGTCCGGGTGGGCCGACCGCAGCCGCCGGGGCAGCGCCGCCAGCCGGCCACGCCACCCGGGTCCTGGGCGCGGCATCAGACCTGCCCCGCCGCCGAACCGGCGGAACCGGTGGCGGAGTCGTCGGGCCGGCCGGCGGAGACCGCGGCCGGGGCGAGTTCGGCGTAGAGCGTGGTGACGGCGGCCACTGTCTCGACCTCGGTCGGCCACCCGGCGGCCCGGTCGAGGCCCGCCCGGGCCAGCGCCGCCCGCCGGTCGGGGTCGGCGAGCAGGGCCCGGACCGCCTCGTCGACGGCCTCGACGTCGCCCGGCGGGACCAGTACGACCGCGTCGCCGACCAGCTCCGGCAGCCCGCCGACGGCGGTGGCGACCAGCGGTACGCCGGCCCGCAGCGTTTCCTGGGCGAAGAGTTGCCGGGCCTCCCAGTCGCTGGTGACCACCGCCAGGTCCGCCCCGCCGAGCAGGTCGGCCACGTCGGTGCGGTGGCCGAGCAGGGTGACCGGGGCCCGGGTGGCCGAGATCCGGGCGGCCAGCTGCAGATAGCTGGGACCGCTGCCGGCGATCACCACCACCGGCGCCGGGTCGAGGTCCCGCCACCGGGCGGCGGCGTCCACCAGCAGGTCGTAGCGCTTCTGCGGGTGCAGGCGGCCGACCGACAGGATCAGCGGCTGGTCCGGCGCCACGCCGAACTCGGCCCGGACCGCGGCCCGGCTCCGGCGCGGCGGCGGCAGGCTCGGGGCGGCGACCGGGGCCAGCCGGGCGTCCGGTGCGCCGAGGGCCCGGGCCCGGTCGACCAGGTCGGCGGAGGCACCGAGGGTGACCCGGGCCCGACGGGCGACGACCCGTTCGACGAGCCGGGACAGCTGTCCGCGTACGCCGGTGGCGAGCACCGCGTTGTGCCAGGTGACCACGACCGGCGCCGCCGGGCGGGCGAGGACCGCGACCAGGCCGGCCCGGAGTCCGTGCGCGTGCACCACGTCGACCGGTTCGGTCAGTACCCGGCGCAGTGCGGCGACCGCCCGGGCGTCGGCCGGGGTCGGGCTCGCCGGGATCTCGACCGGTACGAAGCGGGCGCCACCGGCGGTGAAGGTGAACTGCTGCTCGGTGGCGGCGGGCCCGCAGACGGTGACCGTGACGCCGTTGCTGACCAGGCCCCGGACCAGCGAGGCGACGTGCTGGCCGACGCCCCCGGTGCTGGAGGCGAGGAGGAGGACAACCGAGCCGGCCCAGTCGCCGACTGTCCCGGTACTCACCGCGTCTCCCGTTCCCTCTCCTCGTCCGTCTCCGGGCCGCCGACGTGGCGTCGACCCGCCCGGGCCGTCAGGCCACCCAGCCGGTTGCGGGTCGCCACCAGCAGCGGGCGTACGTCGTGCCGGTCCAGCGGGTACGCGATCGCGACGAACACCGCGCCGACGACGACACCGGACAGCATGCCCTGTAGCAGGGCGGCGCCGCGCGCCGGGGTGCCGTCGGCGCCGCCGCCCAGCCAGTGCGCCAGTGCCGCGCCGGCCGCCGCCGCGACCACCCCGGCGAGCAGTCCGACCAGCGCCGAGCGGGGAAAGCCGGTCAATGCCCGACGGCCGGCCTCCCGGATCACCGTCCCGACCAGCAGCACACCCAGTACCAGCATGCCGAGCGAGTTCGCCAGCCCGACCGCGAACACCCGGTGGTCGACCGGGAAAACGGCGGAGAGCCCGATCGCGGCGACCGGCACCAGGAGCCAGCCGACCACGGTGGCGACGGTGGCCGGGGCGGCGGCGTTGCGGGCGTACAGGGCCCGGGTGAGAACCGCGAGCAGGCCGTAGCCGAGCAGTCCGGGGGCGAACCCGGCGATGGCGGCGGCGGAGGCGGTGCCGCTGCCCGGCCAGAAGAACCGGGCGACCGGTTCGGCGGTGCCGACCAGCGCCGCCGCGCCGAGGCAGCTGAACAGCAGCACCCGGCGGGCGGTCGGGGCGAGGGTGTCCCGGTAGCCGGCGGTGTCGCCGGTGGCGTGGGCGGCGGCGAGGGTCGGGTACGCGGCGACGGCCAGCGGGACCGCGAGCACCGCCCAGGGCAGCAGGTAGACGGTCTGGGCCAGGTTGAAGACCACCGCGGCGCCGGTCGGCCCGCCGGTCACCTGGTGCAGGCTGACCACCAGGGCGATCTGCTGGGCGGCCACGGTGGCCGCGCCGGCCAGGGCGAGGCCGCCGACCCTGGCCCGGGCGTCGGCCGGGAACCGGTAGCCGGGTCGGATCGGCAGCCGGAGCCGGCGCAGCGGCACGAGCAGCGACAGGGAGAGCACCACCACGCCGAGGGTGGTGCCGGCGGAGAGGATCAACTCGCCACCCCGGCCCACCCCGGCGATGCTCGGGTGCACGCCCTCGGCGGCGGCGAACGCCAGGTAGACCCCGATCACCGTGACGCTGGAGAGCAGCGGGGCGATCACCGGCCAGGCGAACCGCCGGTACGACTGCAGCACGCCGGTGAGCACGATGCCGATCCCGTACAGCGGCAGTTGCGGGGCGAAGACCCGCAGCATCCGGGCTCCGGCCTCGACCTCGGCCGGGCTCGGCCGGTCGGCGATCAGCCCGATCACCGGTTCGGCGAAGACCGCGACCACGACCGCGAGCGGGACCAGCAGGGTCAGCGTCCAGCTGAGCAGGGCGCCGGTGGTCCGGGCCACCGCGGCCCGGTCACCGGCCGCGACCGCGCCGGCCAGCAGCGGTACGACCAGACTGGCCAGCGCCCCACCGGCGACGATCTCGAAGATGATGTTCGGCACGGTGTTCGCGACCACGTACATGCCGCCGAGGTCGCTGTTGTCGCCCATCACCCAGGTGAAGACGGCGGTACGCCCGAACCCGGCCAGTCGACTGGCCACGGTCAGTACGGCGATCAGCGCCGCGGCACCGGCGACCCGACCGGCGCCGACGAGGGGTGCCGGCGTCTTCACGTCAGGAGTGTCGCCGACCCAGCGCGTCGAGTTCGCGCAATCCCCGGGTGTTCTGGATCACCTGGGTGAAGCTGACCTTCTCGCTGGCGGCGGTGAGCGCGGCGATCCCGGTCAGCAGGGCGGCCCGCCCCACCGGCCCGGTACGCGCGGCCAGCGCCACCCCGAGCAGCGCGCCGAGCGCGTTGGCGCCGCTGTCACCGAGCATGACCCGCTCGTCGAGGTCGGCGGGGAGCAGCGCGGCGGCGGCGCCGACCGGGCCGGCGGCGAGTCCGCCGGTCGGGCCGGGCAGCAGCGGGGTGCCGAGCAGCACACCGGCCTTCAGCGCCCGGCCCGGTCGCAGGTCGAGCAGGTTGACCAGGTTGGCGGTGCCGGCGACCACTCCGGCACCGAGCAGCACGTCGACCAGGCCGGCGGTACGGCCGGCCCGGCGACGGTGTGGGTGTGACCGGACGGTGGGGTCGGCGGCGAGCAGGGCGGCGGCGGCGAGCCCGGCGGCCCCCACCCCGGCGATCTTGACGAGGCCGCTGGTGACCCGGCCCTGCCGCAGCGCGCCGAGGTGTCCGGCGAAGCCCTTGGCCGTCTTCTGGTCGGGGCGGGCCCCGACCACGTCGTCGTAGAGGCCGACGGCGCCGGAGGAGAGGCCGGCGACCAGGGCGGCGGTGGCGGCGGGGCGGCTCGGTGCGCCGGCCGCTCCGCCCACGGCCGCGGCGGCGGCGAGCGCCGGGCCGGCGGCGAGGGTGACGGTGCGGCCCCGGAAGTTGGTGCGTTTCAACGCGGGGGCCCAGGGACCGGCGGCGACGGCGCGCAGTACCGCACCGGCCAGCCCGGCGGCGACACCGAAGGCGATCCGGCGCCGACCGGCGACACCGCGTCCCGCGGTCATGCGGCCACCCGTGGCGTGCCGGGTGGCCTGTTCCGGGGCGGTCACTCGGGCAACGCCGGCAGCAGGGACTGGGCGCCCTCGCCGACCCCGTACGCGCCGGCCTGCTTGGTGCCGAACTGCTGGACCAGTGCCAGCGCGGTGACCAGCTGCCCCTGCACGGTGTTCGCGTTGTCGACGGTGGAGATCGTCTTGGACAGCGCCGGGTCCCGACGCACCTCCGCCACCAGGTTGCCGCCGCCGCTGCCGTTGCCGGCGACCACGGCCAGGGACGCCTTGTCGAACTGGTCGGTCAACCGGACCACCGAGGCGTCCTTCTTCGCCGCGTCCCGGTCGACGTACGGCTGCCCGCTGACCACCACGAACGCCTCGGCGGGGGCGGTGATCTTCTCCGGCACGGTCAGGTAGCCCGCCTCGCTGTAGTCCTCCAGCACCGCCCGCCGGTCCGCGTCGGTGACCGGCGAGCCGCCCTCCGGGCGGTCGAGCACGGCGCTGGCCAGCAGCGCGGCGGACTTCTCCACGCCGTCGCTGCCGGGCAGTTCCGCGTCGGGGATGGTCGGACGGGCCGCCCGGGCCGCCATGCCGAGCAGGTCGACGTTGCTGGCCGGTTCGATGAACTTCTCCTGTACGTCGATCCGGCCGGTAATGGTGGCACCGGTCTGCCGGATCATTTCGGTGACGTCCTCGACGTGGTCCTGCCCGCTCGGCAGCGTGAGCACCAGCACCCGGCGGTTGGTGAGCGCCCCGCGCAGCAGGTGCGGCGCGGCCTCGGTGACGAAGTCCTCCTCGCGCTGGAGTTCGGCCTGCATGCTGTCGACCTGGTCTCGGAGCTGGTCGTTGCTTTTACGCAGCGCGTTGACGGTGTCGTTGAGGGAGTCGGCGAGCGGCCCGTTGAGGGCCGCGGTGCCGACCACCAGGCCGATGGCCAGGGCCAGGAAGACCGCGGTGAGCGACACCACGTGGTACCGAAAGTTGATCACGACCAGCGCCTCTTGATCGATCGGGGCCCGACCTCCATGGGCCGGGGCCTAGAAGAGCTGTCCAAGTTGGAACACCGTATTGTTCCACCACTCGGAGGCCACCCCGAGGTAGGCCTTGCCGACGGTGGAGACCGCGACCGCCGACGCCATCGCGGCCAGCGCCGAGAGCACCAGCAGCAGCAGCGACGAGCCGGAGATGCTCTGCCGGTAGAGCCGGCTCACCCCCTTGGCGTCGACCAGTTTGCCACCGACCTTCAACCGGGTGAGGAAGGTGGAGGCCATGCCGCCCCGGCCTTTGTCCAGGAACTCGACGAGTGTCGCGTGGGTGCCGACCGCCACGATCAGCGAGGCGCCCTTGCCGTCGGCGAGCAGCATCGCCAGGTCCTCGCTGGTGGCCGCGGCCGGGAAGGTCTGGGCGGTGACCCCGAGCCCGTTCACCCGGGCCAGTCCGGGGGCCCGCCCGTCCGGGTACGCGTGCACGATCACCTCGGCGCCGCAGCGCAGCACGTCGTCGGTGACCGAGTCCATGTCGCCGATGATCAGGTCGGGGGTGTATCCCGCCTCGACCAGGGCGTCCGCCCCGCCGTCGACCCCGATCAGCACCGGCTTGAACTCCCGGATGTACGGGCGCAGCACGTCGAGGTCGGCCTTGTAGTCGTACCCCCGGACCACGATCAGGCAGTGTCGACCCCGGATCGTGGTCTCGATGTCCGGCACCCCGACGCCGTCGAGCAGCAGGTCACGTTCCTGCTTGAGGTACTCCATGGTGTTGGCGGCGAATGCCTCCAACTGCACCGACAGGCCCTCCCGGGCGTCGGCCATCGCCTTGGCCACCGACTCGGCGTCCTGTCGGCTGCCGTGCCCGACCGGCTCGTCACCGAGCAGCACGGTGTTGCCGTCGATCCGAACCGTGTCCCCCTCGCGGATCTGCTGGAAGATGCTCTCGCCGAGGTCGTCGAGGAGGGGGATCCCCGCCTTGATCAGCACTTCCGGTCCGAGGTTGGGGTATCGGCCGGAGACCGACGGTTTGGCGTTGAGCACCGCGCCGACGCCGACCGCCACCAGGGAGTCGGCCGCGACCCGGTCCAGGTCGACATGGTCGATCACCGCGATGTCACCAGGACGTAGTCGACCGACCAGGCGCTTCGTCCGGCGGTCGAGGCGCGCGGTGCCGACAATCTTGCCCGGTTCGGCGCTCCGGGCCCGGCGCAACGTGGGTAAACGCATCCTGACCATCCTGGCATGTGGGGCAGAGCTTTCTGTCGCGACATGCCTGAGCAGGGCCGCCACCCCCAAGGGAACCACATCGACGCCCGGCCGGGTGTGGCCCGGGTCACACCTTCTGTTTCCCGCGCCCCCGCCCGCACCGGTCCGGGGGCCGTCCGCCGTCAGGGCCGGCGTTCCCGGGCCGCCACCGCGAGCAGTTCCTCCGCATGCGCGATACCCAGGTCGGAGTCGGGCAAACCAGCGAGCATCCGGGCGAGTTCCCGGGCCCGCTCGGTGTCCTCGACCACCCGTACCCCACTGGTGGTCACCGCGCCCCCGGTGTCCTTGGCCACCACCAGGTGCCGGTCGGCGAACGCGGCGACCTGCGGCAGGTGGGTCACCACCAGGACCTGGTGGGTACGGGCCAACCGGGCCAGCCGGCGGCCGATCTCCACCGCCGCCTGCCCGCCGACCCCGGCGTCGACCTCGTCGAAAACGAGCGTGGGCGGCCCACCGGAGCCGGCGAAGACCACCTCGATGGCGAGCATGACCCGGGACAGTTCGCCGCCGGAGGCGCCCCGCTGCAGCGGCAGCGACGGTGCGCCCGGGTGGGCGAGCAGTCGCAGTTCGACCTCGTCCGCGCCGTCCGACCCGACCCCGACCTCGACACCGTCGACGGTCAGCGTCGGCTCGCCCCGACCCGCCGCCCGGGGCAGCACCGCCACCTCGATCCGGGCGTGCGGCATCGCCAGGCCGGCGAGTTCGACCGTCACCTGCTCGGCGAACCGGCCGGCGGCCTCCCGCCGGGCCGCGGAGAGCCGGCCGGCCAACTCGGCGACCTCACCGGCCAACCGGTCCCGCTCCCGTTCCAGTTCGTCGAGGAGTTCGTCGGAGCTGTCCAGCTCGGACAGCCGGGTCCGGGCCCGCTCCGCCCAGGCGATCACCCCGTCGACGTCGTCGGCGTATTTGCGGGTCAGCCCGCGCAGCGCCGCCCGGCGCTCGTAGATGGTCTGCAGCCGGGCCGGGTCGGCGTCGAGGGCCGCCAGATAGCCGGAGAGTTCCGCCGCGATGTCGCCGACCAGGGTGGCGACCTCCTCGAGCCGCCCCGCCAGGTCGCCGAGGGTCCGGTCCACGGCGGCCTGGGCCTCCAGGATCCGTCGGGCGTGCCCGAGCAGTGTCGTCACGTCGGCCATCTCGTCGGTCGGCTCGGCCGCGCCCGCCACGCAGTGCTGCGCGGTCTGGGCCGCGGTCCGCAGACCCTCCGCGTGCTCCAGCCGTTGCGCCTCCGCCTTGAGCTCGTCGTCCTCCCCCGGCTGCGGGTCCACCCGGGTGATCTCGTCCAGGCCGAGGCGCAGCAGGTCCGCCTCCTGGTGGCGTTCGCGGGCGTTGCGCCGCCGGTCGGCCAGGTCGTCCGATACCCGGCGCCACCGGGTGTACGACTCGCGCAGGTTCTCCAGCAGCTTCTCGTGCTCCGGTCCACCGAACCGGTCCAGCGCGGCCCGCTGTTCGGCGGGGCGGAGCAGCCGCAGCTGGTCCGACTGGCCGTGCACGGCCAGCACCTGCTCCCCGATCTCGCTCAGCATCGACACCGGCATGCTCCGGCCCGCGACGTGGGCCCGGGACCGCCCCTCCACCGTTACCGTACGGCTCAGCAGCACCGAACCGTCGTCGTCCGGCTCGCCACCCGCGTCGGCGATCCGGGTGTGTACGGCGGTGGCGACTCCAGCAGCCAACCGCAGTCGGCCCTCGACCACCGCCCGACCGGGATCGGCCCGCACCCGACCGGCGTCGGCGCGCCCGCCGAAGAGCAGCCCGAGACCGGTGACGACCATGGTCTTGCCCGCGCCGGTCTCGCCTGTGATGACGTTCATGCCACCGGTCAACGGCAGCGTGGTGTCCTCGATGACGCCCAACCCGGTGATGCGCAGCTCTTCCAGCACAGCCACCGACAGTAGTAGCGGCCCCCGACACTTGACCACCCGGCGCCCGCCTCCGATTGTCGGCGGCCGCCACGGCCGGCGGTTCGGGGTACTAACTGCGGCGGTCCCGCCACCCCTCGACCGGCAGCCCGAACTTGGCGACCAGCCGGTCGGTGAAGTGCCGGGCCCGCAGCCGGACGACCCGGACCGGCAGCGCGCCCCGGTGCACCGTGACCCGGGCCCCCGGCGGCAGGTCGTAGACCCGGCGGCCGTCGCAGCTGAGCACCGCGAGGGTGGTGAACGGGTTCACCGTGACGGTGAAGGTGGACGTCGGCGCGGTGACGATCGGGCGGCTGAACAGCGCGTGGGCGCTGATCGGCACCAGCAGCAGGGCCTCCACCTCCGGCCAGACGATCGGCCCGCCGGCGGAGAAGGCGTACGCGGTGGAGCCGGTGGGGGTGGCGCAGACGACACCGTCGCAGCCGTACCGGGACAGCGGCCGCCCGTCGACGTCGACCAGGAGTTCGAGCATCTGGGCGCGTTCGCCCTTCTCCACGGTCACCTCGTTGAGCGCCCAGGACTCGATCACCGGGCCGCCCTCGAACTCGGCCCGGACGTCCAGGGTGAGCCGCTCGTCCACTGTGTAGTCGCGCTGGACCACGTCCCGGACCGCCTGGTCGAGGTCGTCGATCTCCGCCTCCGCGAGGAAGCCGACCCGGCCGAGGTTGATGCCGAGCAGCGGCGCCTTCGCCGGGCGGGCCAGGTCCGCGGCGCGCAGGAACGTGCCGTCGCCGCCGAGCGCGATGACGATCTCCGCGCCCTCGGCGGCACCGAGCAGGCTGACCGGTCGCACGCCGGGCAGGTGCAGGTCCTCCGCCTCCTCGGCCACCACCCGTACCTCGAAACCCGCCGCGATCAGGTCCGCCGCGACGGTACGGGCGTGCGCGGTGCTCGCCGGCCGGCCGGTGTGCGTCACCAGAAGTGCGGTCCGGGTCATCGGGCTCCCTCCCGTGCCACGCCCGAGCCGGTCGGCCCGGCCGGTCCGGCCGCCACCGCCGCCCGGACCCGCGTCTCGTCCGGGGCCGGCGCGCCCTGTCGCAGCCAGACGAAGAATTCCACATTGCCGCTCGGACCGGGCAGCGGGCTGGCCACCACGCCGGCCAGTCCGAGGTCGAGGTCGGCGGCGGTGCCGGCGACCGCGAGGACGGCCTCGGTCCGCAGTTCGGGATCGCGGACCACCCCGCCGCTGCCGACCCGCTCCTTGCCGACCTCGAACTGCGGCTTGACCATGAGCACCAGGTCCCCCTCCGGGTCGGTGCAGGCCCGCAACGCCGGAAGCACCAGGCGGAGCGAGATGAACGAGAGATCGGCGACGGTGAGCGCGGCCGTGCCACCGATGACGTCGGGGGTGAGGGTCCGGACGTTGGTGCGTTCGAAGACCCGCACCCGGGGATCCTCCCTGAGTGCCCAGGCGAGCTGGCCGTAGCCGACGTCGACGGCGACCACCTCGGCCGCGCCCGCGCGCAGCAGCACGTCGGTGAAACCGCCGGTCGACGCTCCGGCGTCGAGGCAGCGTCGACCGGTCACCCGCAGGCCGTCCGGGGTGAACGCGGCCAGCGCGCCGGCGAGCTTGTGCCCGCCACGGGAGACGTACTCGGTGCCGGGGTCCTCACCGAGCACCCGGACCGGGTCCGCGGGGTCGACCATGGCCGCCACCTTGCGGGCCGCGACACCACGGACCTGGACCCGCCCGGCCTCCACCAGCGCGGCGGCCTGCTCCCGCGACCGGGCCAGACCGCGGCGGACGAGTTCGGCGTCGAGTCGGGTACGACGTGCCATCGATGTTTCTCCGGTGGGTGGCTGGGCTCACGCCTGGTCGATGGTGGCGAGGGTCTCCCGCAGCGTCTGGTGCGCGGCCTCGTACTGGGCGATCTGGTCGGCCGGTGGCAGGTTCGCCGCGTTGGCCATGGCCTGGAGTACGGCGTCCACGGCGGGATGGCCGGTGCCGGTGTCACCGGCGTCGGCGGCGGCGTGGCTGGAGGTCGACGCCCCGGGTCGCCCGGTTCCGGGCGGGCCACCGGGCCGGAACGGACCGGGTACGGGACTGGGGTTCACGCCGCATCACCGCCGGAGGCCGCGGAGGGTGGGGTCTTCTTCACCACTGCCTTCTTCGCTGCCTTCTTCACGGTCGCCTTCTTCGCCACAGCCTGCTTGGCGAGGGCCTGCCGGGCGACCGGCTCCTGCGCCTCCGCCTTCCTGGCAACGGCTTTCTTCGCGACCGCCTTCTTCGCGACCGCCTTCTTCGCGACCGCCTTGGGCACCAGTGCCTTTCCGGCCGACGCCGTCGAACCGGCCCCCGAGCCGGCCGCCGGCGCGGGCTCCGCACCCGCCCGGACGTTCGCCAGGTCCCGTTCCAACTGCTGTACCCGTCGGGTCAGGGCGGCGACCTCGTCGTTGGTGGCAAGTCCGAGCGCGCCGAGAGCCCGGTCGACCTCCACCCGGACGATCCGCGTCAGCGCCTCCCGGTTGGCCATGCCGGTGGAGATCAGCTCCTCCGCCATGGTCTGCAGCTGGGCGGCCGTGGCACCGCTGGAGCCGACCAGTTTCCTGGCGACCGCCTGGGCCCGCTTCCTCGACGCCTCGCTCAACCCGAGGGCCAACTCGAGATAGGCCCGCCACGCATCCTGCATACCCCGGTCCTTTCGCGGGTGCCGACTGTACAGGTTGTCACGCTACCGGGCGCCGGGCGCCGGCCAGTGCGGTACGGTGCCCGGGGAGCGGGCGTGGCGCGAGACGAGGGGGCGGGCGATGGCCAGTGTTGAGGAATGTCGGCAGGCGCTGCACGATCTGGCGGCCCGGTTGGACGTCAACGCCGCCACGGGACGCAAACAGATCGATCTGGACCGTACGCTGGCCTGCCGGATCACCGACCTCGGCACCGCGTTCCACGGTCGGCTGACCGGTGGACGCCTGGTCGACCTCGCCGACGGTGACGACCCGAAGGCGAAGATCGCGTTGAGCACGACCAGCGACAACCTGATCCGGCTGGTCCAGGGCGAACTGGATATCCCCAAGGCGCTCGCCGCGCGGCAGATGACGGTCAACGCCAACCCGTTCGACCTGCTGAAGCTCCGCAAGCTCCTCTGACCGCCCGGTACCGCCGAGCCGTGCCGGTGACCGACGCGGGTGGCCCGATCGGTTCAGGCCGGGGCTGACGTCCTCAGCAGACCGAGTGCCTCGAGCGCCTGTCGGGCCTCCTGACCCGCCGGACGGACAGCCTCGAGCGGTCCCTCGGCTGACCACGACTCGGCACACAACGCCCGCAACGCCTCCAGCCGCGAACCCGACCCGGCGAGCAGTCCGGTCGTCTGTTCCCGGGTCACCTGCCACCCGGTCGCCCCGGCCGGGTACGGCGGCGACGTCGGCCCGGGCAGCCGAGCCACCCCGGCCGGATCGAACAGCCCCTCGAGGGTCTCGGCGACGTAGGTCGGCCGGGCGTGCGCCGGGGCGTGCAGCAGGTCGGTGGGAGTACTCACTCCGGTGAGCACGAGCAGACTGTCCATGCCCGCCCGCACCGCCCCCTCGATGTCGGTGTCGAGCCGATCGCCGACCGTCAGCGGGCGGGTGGCACCGGTACGCCGGGCCGCCGTGCTGAACAGTGCCGGTCCGGGCTTGCCGACGACCAGGTCGGGTTCCCGCTGCAGGGCGGTACGCAGCACCGCCACCAGCGAGCCGTTGCCCGGCACCGGTCCCCGTGGGGTGGGCAGGGTGCGGTCGGTGTTCGTGGCGATCCACTCCGCACCGGCCCGTACCGCCAGGGCAGCCTCGGCAAGATCGGCCCAGCCGACCTGCGGACCGTAGCCCTGCACTACCGCGACCGGTGCGTCCTCGAACCGGCTGACCGGCCGCAGCCCGACGGTCCGAACCTCCGCCCGCAACGCCTCCGCCCCGACCACGAGTACGGCCGAATCCGCCGGAAAGCGCTCGGCCAGGACCTCCGCCGCGGCCCGGGCCGAGGTGAGTACCTCGTCAGGACGGGCGGAGAGCCCCATGCCGGTCAGCAACGTGGCGACCTCGGCGGCTCGCCGGGACGCGTTGTTCGTCGCGTACGTCAGCGGCCTACCCTCGGCGTACAGCCGGCTGACCGCCGCGACGGCCGTCTCGATCGGCCGGTCGACCAGGTAGATCACACCGTCCAGATCAAAAACCACCAGATCGTACGCGTCGACCAGCCGACCGTCCGTCGAGGAGCCCGTCACGCGCGAGCCGTTCCCGGCGAGTCGTCGGTGGCGGCCTCGGCACCCTTCACAACCTCTGCCGTCGACGTCGCCTCGGCGGCCGGGGTCACGTTCCCGTCGTCGTCGGCATCCTCGCCAACCAGATCCTCGTCGTCGTCCTCGAGGTCGTCCTCGTCATCAACGTCGTCCTCGAGGTCGTCCTCGTCATCAACGTCGTCCTCGAGGTCGTCCTCGGGTTCGGCCGCCGCCTCAGCGGCGTCGTCGAATTCTGCCTCGCCGCCGTCGGGATCAGCCTCGGCTCCAGGCTTCTCAGGGTCGGTCTCGTCGTCGAGTTCGTCCCCCTCGAGGACCACACCGTCGAGTTCCAGCAGCCGTTCCGCCGCGTCGGTCTCGCCGTACTCGTCGACCTCCGCAGCGCGGGCGAACCACTCCCGGGCCTCCTCACGGCGGCTGACCGCCAGGAGGGAGTCGGCGTACGCGTACCGGAGCCGGGCAGTCCACGGCTCGGTCGATGCCGAGGTCAGTTCGCGTACCTGAAGCATGGCCACGGCCGCGTCGCCCTGACCCATGTCGCCTCGGGCACCGGCGGCCACGATCAGCAGTTCGATCGCGTCCGCCTTGTCCAGCGACTCCCGGTCGGCGCCCCGGAACAGGTCGATCGCCCGCTCCGGCCGGCCGAGTGCCCGCTCGCAGTCCGCAAGTACGGCCAGGTGCGTCTGCTTGCCCGTCATCCGGTGATAGGTACGCAGCTCGGCGAGGGCGGTCTGCCACTCACCCGCCCGGTACGCGGCCAGTCCGACAGCCTCGCGCACCGGGGCGATCCTGGCCGCGAGCCGCCTGGCCGCCAGCGCGTGCTCCAGCGCCAGTTCCGGATCCTCGTCGATCAGTTGTCCCGTCGCGACGAGGTGCCTCGCCACCCGCTCCGCGACCGGCTTCGCCAGAGAGAGCAGTTCTGCCCGGACCGAACTGTCGAGATCCGTCGCCACGATCTCGTCGGGCAGGACCGGGTCGGCCGACTCCCGGGAGTCGCCCGTCCTGCCCTGGCCATCGCCACGACCGGCGCGCTGGTCGCCGCCGTACCGACCCTCCTCACGCGGTCGCCGGTCGGCACCGTCCCGGCGCCCGTCGGCACCCCGACCGGAGACACCCGCCTCAGGCCGCGTACCTTCCGCACGGCCGCCCTCAGCCGGCCGTACGGTGCCCCGATCGTCGCCGCCCCGCGTGCCGTACCGGGGTCGTTCGCCCCGGAAGTCGTCGCGCCGTCCACCGGTGTCACGGGCGCCGGGCCGGTCGCCGGCCGGGCGACCACGGTCCGGGCCGGCACCCCGCTGACGGTCCTCGAAGCCCGGGCGGCCGTCGCGCTCGCGGAAACCGCGCCCGCCCTCGCCCGGTGCGCCGCTCCGGTACCCACCGCCCTGGCCCGGAGCTCGGTAACCGCCCTCACGGCGGTCACCACCACGGAAACCACCATCGCGGCCAGAGCCTTCACGACGGTCACCACCACGGAAACCGCCCTCACGGCGGTCACCACCATCGCGCCCGAAGCCCTCACGGCGGTCACCACCACGGAAACCCCCCTCACGACGCTCGCCGCTCCGGAAGCCCCCCTCACGACGCTCGCCACCACGGAACCCGCCGTCCCGGCCGGAATCATCCCGCCGGTCACCACCACGAAAGCCGCTGTCGCTCCGGAATCCGCCGTCCCGCCGGAAACCACCCTCACGACGGTCACCACCGTCCCGGCCGAAGCCCTCACGGCGGTCACCACCACGGAAACCACCGTCACGACGCTCACCGCTCCGGAAGCCTCCCTCACGACGGTCACCACCGTCCCGGCCGTAGCCTGCGCCGCGGTCGGCACCGCCGCGAGCGGCGTCGTCCCGCCGGTCGCCGCCCCGGTAACCGCTATCCCGCCGGTAGCCAGCTCCTCGGTCGTCATCACCCCGGCCGCGGAAGTCACCCCGGTCCCGGAATCCGCCGCCGCGTGGCGCGCCGGAGCGGTAGCCGCCACCGTCACCGCTACGGCCGCCGGCACCGCCACGGTCGGTCCGCTGGTCTCGGTCCCCCCGGAAGTCGCCGCCTCGTTCGGCACGCGGTCCCCCCCGGTCGTCCCGACGGTCGCCGTCACCCCGGCCCGCGGCTCGGAAGCCGCCGTCCCGGCCACCGGGCCGGTATCCGCCGCCACTCGGGGAACCTCCTCGATCGCGGGAGGTGCCGTACGAATCGCGGTCTCCGCGATGGGACGGTCGCCCGTCTCCACGCACGGAGGCGTCGCGACCGCCCCGTCGGTCTGGACGATCGTCCTGACGGCGTGGCCGGTCTCCGCCGTGCGCTCGTGAACTCACGGGTACATCCTTCCTCAGGGCGCTCTGGCCGAAACATACAACGAAGGGCCACCCAGACATGGGTGGCCCTTCATTAGAAGATGTCCGGCGGTGTCCTACTCTCCCACACCCTCACGAGTGCAGTACCATCGGCGCTGGAAGGCTTAGCTACCGGGTTCGGAATGTAACCGGGCGTTTCCCTTCCGCCATAACCGCCGTAACCCTATC
>NZ_JBDPLT010000071.1:0-32695 GCF_039871775.1 Plantactinospora sp. B5E13 | reverse complement strand
ACGCTTCGGCACCAACCGGCTCCTACCGAAGATCCTCGATCTACCCGAACACGTTTGGATCAACAAACCAGAGGCGGAACCTCAGGCCGCATAACTCCCGCTGGCCTCAAATCCTTGACACGTTCCGTCTGATCCAACCCCGCACTGCTCAGGTACGTGGTCGCCACGATTCCCCTCCCTTGTTGAAGGGCGGGCATGCCAGCACCGACGAGTTGACCCGGCTGCGCGCCCGCCCCGCACCCACCGCCGTAGCCTTCGAGGCGGTACGGCGGCGAGGTACATCTGCGGTCTTACGACCCGATCGTGTCGGCTATGGACTGTCTGCCGTTGATCGGCCATTGCATGTAGCGTTGTCGCTACAGACGTTGACCACCAGTAGTGATCCGTTAGCTGACTGTTAGCTAACGGCATAGTTGGCAGGGGACAACCGTGACCGACGAGACTGTCGGAGAAGCGCTACGCAGATGGCGTGCCCAACGCCGTCTGACGCTGCGTCAACTCGCAAAGAAGGTCAACTACAGCCACGTCTACATCTGGGAGATCGAGAAGGACGTCAAAGCGCCGAGCCTGGAGTTCGTCGCCGCCTGCGACAGCAGCCTCCAAGCCGGAGGTCAGCTCATCGCCACGGCGGCCCGAGCCCGCCCGGCCGACCCGACGCCCACCCTCGATGACCTGGGTCTGACGTTCGCACAGCAGTGGTCGGAAGGCTTGGACATCGTGACATCCCTCTGGCGGCACGACGCCGGACGACGCCGCTTCCTACACGACGCCGTGTACGCCTCGGCCGCGCTTGCCCTACCCGTACGGCAGTGGCTCACGCTCACCGATCAGCCGAGTCGGTCTGCGGTGCCCAGCGGTGACGCAGCGGGTGCGGAGACGATCCGGGCGATGACGCGCACCTTCCGAACCCTCGACAACCGCTACGGCGGAGGGCAGATCCGCCCAGCCGTCGTCCGTTACCTCGACGCCGGGGTCACCCCGCTGCTGCGCAACGCGACCAGCCCGACGCAGCTCGGCGAGCCCACGCTCAGCGCCATCGCCGAGATGACCCAACTCGCCGGCTGGCTCGCGTACGACACCTGCGAGCACGGGCTCGGACAGAGGTATTTCACCCAGGCGCTCGCCCTGGCATCAGCTGCACAGGACCGCCCGCTCGGCGCGGAGATCCTCGCCGCGATGAGCCACCAAGCGATCTTCCTCGGCGAGCACCGGCCCGCGATCACCCTCGCCGAAGCCGCACACCGCACCGCCACCCGCGCCAACATCCCCGCCCTGGCGGCCGAGGCATCCGTGATGAGGGCCCACGCGTACGCCCAACTCGGCGACGAGAAGACCAGCACCGCCGCGCTGAATGAAGCCGAGAAGGTCTTCGAGAACGCCGACCGGGCCAACGACCCGCACTGGATGGGCTACTTCGACGAGGCGTACCTCGCCGCCATCTCCGGCCACTGCTTCCGCGCCCTCGGCCACCAATCACGTGCCGAACGGTGCGCCCGCCGCTCGCTGGACATGAACACCGGCTACGTACGCGGCCGGCTGTTCAACCAGCTCCTCCTCGCCAGGTCACACGTCCTCGCCCGCGACGTCGACCAAGCCTGCACTGTCGGCAACCAGGCACTCGACCTCGCCGAACAGATCTCCTCCGCCCGCGCGGTTACCTACATCGACCGGCTGGTACGCGAGCTGAACCCATGGCGTACTGACGCCCGAGTCAAGGAGTTCAGCGAACGGGCAAGGCTCGTCACCGCGCAGGCGGCGTAAGCCGACCGTCCCGCCAGCTCATCGCCGCCAGCAGCCCCACCACCGAGGCAGCCCCAACGATCTCACCTCGCGCGATCCGCTCCGGCACCGTGGCCAGCTCGATCCACTCCACCTTCTTGGCCTCGTTGATGTCCGTCGGCGCACCGGTGTACTCCGCGCCCTGGCCGATGAACAGCAGGTTTTCGGCGTCGGCGGTACCCACCATCGGCTGGAACGAGACCAGCGGCTCCAGCCTGGCAGGACGCCAGCCGGTCTCCTCTTCTGCCTCACGAAGAGCGGTGACGGCGGGGTCCTCGGCTTCGTCCACATAGCCGCCCGGTAACTCCCACACCCACCGGTCGATCACGAACCGATGCCGCCACATCATCAAAACCCGCTGGCCCGCATCGTCGAGTACCACCGCCATCGCAGCCTTCGGGACGCGTAACACGTACTGCTCGAACGTTACCCCGTCCGGCAACTCCACACGAGCGATGCTCAGTCTTGCCCGACGTGACTCATCGACCACCCGCTCCTCATGAATGATCCACTCCGGATTGTCAGCTGCGCCTCGCTCGCCCACGGCTTGAGATTACCGGTCGATCTCCGGCATGCCGCGAGCGAGCTCCGCCTCGGTGCGGCCCGCGAATCGCAATGACGTATCCGTATGCCGATCGCGGGGACGGAGCGTGTGCGAGCCGAGCGAGACTTGGGAGAACAGAGGTTCTAGCTCGTATATTCTCCATTGGAATGCAAGGCGAATGATCAGCCCTAATTAGTCTCATGTGTTCTCGGAGGCGAGTGACAAAAAGAGAGGCCGAAGACTCGAAACGTGCGGCACTGCGGGAAGGCCTCCGCCGCCACCCCGCGCCCTAACCATGCTGAGGATTCATGCGGACAACCACCATCGGTGATGTAAAGATCCTGCTCCCGGACCTCGACCCGGAAGATCTTGACAACGTCCACGATCCGGCGAGCGACCTCACCGAGGCCAGCATCGAGGGCGTCTCCTGGCGAGGTGCGCAACTGGAAGACGTCAGCATCCGCAGCAGCCGGATCGCCGGCGCGGACCTCAGCGAGAGTACCTGGGAAGCCGGAGCCATCTGGGGCAGCGAAATCGCCCGCACCGACCTCTCCGGCTCAACCCTGTCCGGGATCACCATCGAACGCTGCGCGTTCACCGGCTCGCGGTTCACCGGTACCCGGCTCACCGACGTACGCCTGAAAGACGTCCTCTTCGACGACTGCCGCTTCGACTACGCCACCTTCCAACGCGTCGTTGCCGCTGGAGCCACAGCCTTCACCGACTGCACCCTCGCCAACGGCACGTGGTCCTCCTGCCGACTACCCAAAATCGTCATCAGGTCCTGCCAGTTGACCGACCTTGAACTCGATTCCTGCCAGCTCCAGGGCGCTGACCTCCGGGGCAACCGCCTCCACGATCTGAAGACGGCACTCGTCAACCTGCACGGGGTCACCCTCGGCCAAGAACAACTCCCCGAACTCACCCAGCTGGTCATCGCGGAGCTACGCGTTGACGTGCGGGCCGACTGAAACGCGGAGTCCGAGCCGTCCGGCCCGTACTCGGTGACAGCCGGCACGGCGTCCAGCTTGACGAACCCTTCGCCGCTCTCAGCGCCGGCCGGGCCGCTCCTTCCGGGTAGTTAGCCGGCCGACTCGTTGTGCTTGCGCACGAGGTCAGGCAGCTCGGCCAGTGAGTCGAGCTGGAACAGGCAGCGGTCGCTGACCGCGTGATCGTCGAGGATGTGCCCCCAGGGGCCGCGACGGACCAGGGCGGTCGCGATCCCGGCCTGCTGCGCCGGCAGGAGAACACGCTCGCGATCACCCCTTGATTGTGCCCCCGGACACGCAGAGTGATCTACGAGGGTCCGTGTGCCCGGAGTCGCCGGGCGCAGACGGGCAGGCTCGGCTCATCGGCGATGACCGCGAGGACAGGCGGACGGAGGATTGCGAAGGGTTGGCGCAGTTGCCTTGTCCGGACATGGGGCGCCACTGTCGGACCACCTCGTGTGTGGGGTGTTGTACAGCGTCCTTGGCTCGCCGCCGTTCCGCGTTGAAACGCCATCGAGCAACGTGGACCGCGCGCAGTTGATCGGCGCCGCTCGACAGCAGGGAATCCACGACAGGCCCGAATCGGCCTGAGGCGTGCACGGCTCACGGCCTGGTCAGCGGGGGCGGTCCGATGCGCTGCCACCCCCGTTGAGCAGTGGATATCTCTGCATGGCAACGATCTACTTGAATGTCCTGAAACTTTGTGGCAATCTCGAGTTCATCGACGTGTAGCGCCCCCCCTGTCTCCGGTGCCACTTGCCTGGCATTTGCCTGGACCTGGATGTTAGCGCTAACACCACGTACCCGGTTCGTCTCCGGAAGGGCTGACGCAGATGAAAGACCTCGTACGTTCGAGCGGATCTCCGCAGCGACCAGGGCGGACCAAGGTGATGTTGTCGACGCTGGCGACCGGGTTGCTGGCCGCCGGCATGGTGCTGGTGCCCGCCGGCGCCGCCCACGCGGCCACCACCCTGGGCGCCTCGGCGGCGGAGAGGGGCCGCTACTTCGGCGCAGCGGTCGGTACGTACAAGTTCTCCGACAGCACGTACATGTCGGTGCTGAACCGCGAGTTCAACAGCCTGGTCGCCGAGAACGAGATGAAGTGGGACGCGACCGAGCCGCAGCGGGGCGTGTTCAACTACGGCGCCGGCGACCGTATCGTCAGCCACGCCCGGTCGCAGGGCATGACCGTACGCGGGCACACCCTGTTGTGGCACGCCCAGCAGCCCGGCTGGGCGCAGAACCTCTCCGGCAGTGACCTGCGCAACGCCGCCATCAACCATGTCACCCAGGTGGCCACCCACTTCCGGGGGCAGATCCACTCCTGGGACGTGGTGAACGAGGCGTTCGCCGACGGGGGCAGCGGGGGCCGGCGTGACTCGAACCTGCAGCGCACCGGCAACGACTGGATCGAGGCCGCGTTCCGGGCCGCCGACGCCGCCGACCCGAACGCCAAGCTCTGCTACAACGACTACAACACCGACGGGATCAACGCGAAGTCGACAGGCATCTACAACATGGTGCGCGACTTCAAGTCCCGGGGCGTACCGATCGACTGCGTCGGGTTCCAGTCACACCTGGGCACCACGATTCCCAGCGACTACCAGGCCAACCTGCAACGCTTCGCCGACCTCGGGGTCGACGTGCAGATCACCGAGCTGGACGTCACCCAGGGAGGTAATCAGGCCAACATCTATGCCACCGTCACCCGGGCCTGCCTGGCGATCTCCCGCTGCACCGGCATCACGGTCTGGGGTGTCCGGGACTGTGACTCCTGGCGCGGCAGCGACAATGCCCTGCTGTTCGACTGCGCCGGCAACAAGAAGGCCGCGTACACGGCGGTCCTCGACGCCCTCAACGGCGGCACGAACCCGAACCCCCCGAGCGGCAACAGGCTGCGCAACGAGGCGTCCGGCCGGTGCCTGGATGTCAACGGCGCCAGCTCGGCCAACGGTACCCAGATGCTCATCTGGGACTGTCACAGCGGGGCCAACCAGCAGTTCACCCAGAACGGGCGGGCGTTGCAGGTGATGGGCAAGTGCCTGGACGTGCCGAACAACGCCGCCGCCGGCACCCGGGCGCAGATCTGGGACTGCACCGGCGCCGCGAACCAGCAGTGGATCCTCAACAGCAACGGCACGATCAGCAACGCTCAGACCGGCCTGTGCCTGGACGTCAACGGCAACAACACCGCCAACGGCACCGCCGTGATCGTGTGGAGCTGCCACGGCAACGCCAACCAACGCTGGACAAGGGCCTGAGATGCGGAAGGACGTGCGGGACCGGTCCGGCTCGGACCGGTCCCGCGCGGCCTCACCCGACCGCTTTCCGTGGACAGTGGCGCACTGCTGACGCGGGCTCCTGATCCGCGGGTTCGGGGTTCGAGTCCCCTGGCGGCGCGGCGCCGCCGGTCACCGGGTGGCCGCCGCGCTGGCCGCCTACGGGTCCTCGCCGGGCGGCGATCCGCTCACGGTCGGTACCCTGCCGCCGCCGTGGTCCGCCCGGTGGGCGTCACCGCGGGCGAGGGCGTGTAGCCGAGTTCCGCGGAGATCTGGTTCGCGGTCTCCAGCAGCAGCGGAAGGTTGGTCTTCAGCTCGTCGAGGCTTGCGATGACCTCGATCGCGGTGAGGGAGACGGCGGCGACGACCTGGCCGCGGTAGTCCCTGATCGGTGCCGCCACGCACATGACGTAGGCGTCGTGCTCGCCGTTGTCGGTGGCCCAGCCGTTCTCGCGGATGCGGGAGAGTTCGGCTTCCAGGCGGTCGCGGTCGGCGAAGGTTGTGTCGGTGAACTGCTCGAAGACGACGTGGGAGAGGAGCCGATCGCGTTCCTCGCGGGGCAGGTACGTCAGTATGATCTTGCCGACGGCGCTCGCGTAGAGCGATACCGCGCGTCCCACCCGGGACGGCAGCTTCACGGCGTCGAAGGCCCGGCTGTCGACCTTGTCGATATAGACGATCTCGTCGCCGGTCAGTTGCGCCAGGTGTACGGTGTGCCCGGTCTCGCGTTGCAGGGTACGTAGCTGCGTGGCGGCGAGTTGTCGCAGGTCCATGGAGCCGAGCGCGAGTTCCGACAGTTCGATCAGTCCGCTGCCGAGCACGTAGGTCCCCGCACCGGTCCGGCGGACGAATCTCTCGGACTCCAGGGTCTGCAGTGTCCGCAGGGCGGTGGACTTGTGGACGCCGAGCACGTCCGCCGCCTCGGTGAGCGTCAGCGGGTGCTCTGCCGATCGACGCAGAAGGTCGATCGCGCGGCGAATCGACTGCGACACAGCCGGTCTCCCTCGTGCGATGGATGGGTTCGTCGGTTTCGCGACCCGGTCGGTGACTGACTGTCGGTGACTGAGTGTCGCGAGTCGACGTTGCACATTATGCAATGTAGTTGACGCTCACTGCAATCTCCACTTGACGCCGTTGCGCATGGCGCTACGATCGTTGCAATTTTCCAGGACGACCTTGGCTTGTAACAGGAGCGTAACGATGAGTAAGAGATTTGCGCGCCTCGGTATCGCCGGGGCGACATGTGCGCTGGGCCTGGTGGCCGCCCTGCTGACCGGGTGCGGCTCCGACGGCGGCTCGAACGATGGCGTCGCCAAGCTGACCTTCGCCGCCTCGACCTTCGGCGACCCGGGCCGTGGGCCGCTGCTGACAGCCTGGCTCGACGAGTTCAACAAGAGCCAGGACAAGGTGCAGGTCTCCGCCGCGGCCGTGCCGTACCCGACCTTCGGGCAGACGGTGCTCACCCAGATGGGCAGCGGCAAGGGACCCGACCTGGTCCGCTTCGACATGCCCGAGTTCGAGGCCGCCGCCGACGCCGGCCTGATCGCGCCGCTCGACGACCTCATCGACGTCGGCAAGTACAACCTGCTCAAGCAGCCCGACCAGTTCATGGTGCACGACGGAGTCCGGCACGGCGTCATCTTCGAGGCGTCGAACTACGCGATGTTCTACAACGCGGACCTGATCCCGCAGCCGCCGACCACGTACGAGCAGTTCTTCGCCACGGCGCGGTCGCTGACCAAGGGTGACGTGTACGGCCTGGCCTTCCGGCAGACGGAGGCCGAGGAAGCCGGCGTGTGGCAGGACATCTTCAACTACGTCTACGGCTTCGGCGGCGCCTGGTCCGACGGCAAGAACCTGACCATCAACTCGGCCGAGAACCTCAAGGGACTGCAGGCGTACAAGGACCTGTACGACGCGAACGTGATCCCGCGCGGCGCGGACGCGGCGACGTTCCGCCGGATGTTCGCCGAGGGCAAGGTCGGGATGGAGCTCAACAACGGCGGGTACGTGACCGCGACCCGTGGCCAGAACGCCAAGCTGAACTTCAGCGTCGCGCCCATCCCGTTCCCGGTCCGCAAGCAGGGCGCGATCCTCGCGCCGATCGTCATCAACGAGGCGAGTGAGGACAAGGAGGCGGCGGCCACCTTCATCCAGTGGACGCTGGAGCCGCAGAACCAGGTCAAGCTGCAGGAGATCCTGGGCGCGAGCAGCGTCGCGACCACCACCGAACGGAGCGCGGAGTCGCTCCAGAAGACCCCGTTCCTCCCGGTCTTCGACCAACTCACCGAGTCCAGCCTGCCGCAGATCGTGCTGGGCTTCGAGGCCAAAACGCCGGACATCCGCAAGGTGATCGTGGAGAACGTGATCGCGGCGCTGCAGGGCAAGGTGGACCTCAAGACCGCGTTGGACCGCGCCCAGCAACAGGCGAGCGAACTGGCCCGCTGACCGGCCCTCGACAAGGCGACGCGACGGCCTGGTGCGCGGCAGCCCCCTACCTGAGAAGGACCGAACTCGATGACTGTTGTCGAGCAGACCAGAACACCCGGAACGGTTCCCCGGTCCGGACCGCGGCGTCGCCGCAGCGGCGCGCTGGGTAGCAGGTGGACCCCCTACCTGTTCCTGGCGCCCGCCGCGCTGTTCATCCTCGTCTTCCAGGGGGTGCCGCTGGTCCAGGAGGTGTACCTCAGCTTCACCCGAACGACCCTGCTCAACCCCACCGGTGGCCAGTGGGTCGGGCTCGACAACTACGAGACGATCTTCGGCGACCCGGACTTCCGCCGTACCCTGCTCACCACCCTCGGCTACGTGGTCGCCTGCGTCGTCTGCTCGGTCGGCCTCGGGCTCGGCGTCGCGCTCCTGCTGAACAAGGGTTTTCGCGGCCGGGGGGTGGCCCGGGCGCTGGTGACCATTCCCTGGGCCGCGCCCGGCATCGCGGTCGCGCTCATCGCGACCTGGATGCTCAACGCGCAGTACGGCATCGTCAACCGGGTCCTCGACGCGGTGGGGCTCGGCGTGCCGGGCGGCGCGATCCTGGACAGCCCGCGGTACGCGCTGCCGGCGGTGCTCGCGACGACCATCTGGCAACTGTTCCCGTTCACCTCGGTGGTGCTGCTCTCGGCGCTGCAGGCCGTACCGCAGGAACTCAACGAGGCGGCGATCATGGACGGCGCCGGACGGTGGGCCACCTTCCGCGCGGTCACCTGGCAGGTCGTCAAGCCGACCGTGGGACTACTGGCCGTGCTCATGACGATCTGGTCGCTGCGCCGGTTCGAGCTCATCTGGCTGATGACGAAGGGCGGTCCGGTCGGCGCGACCCGGACGCTCGTCATCGACCTCTACTCGCAGGCATTCGATTCGAAGAAACTCGGCGCGGCGGCGGCGATCGGCATGGTCGGCGTTGTCATCTCGCTCATCGTCATCATCGGCAGCCGACTCGTCGCCCGTGCCGTGGAGAAGGAGGACGTCCGATGAGGGGCTTCCGCTTCGGTGTCACGGCGCGGATCGTCGCCGTGCTCGCCGTGCTGGGTGTCGCGGTGTTCCCGCTGTACTGGATGCTTGTCACGGCGCTGTCGAGCAACGGCGACCTGTTCGCCGAGCGGCCACGGCTCATCCCCGACTTCAGCCAGTTTGGGGTCTTCGTCGACGCGCTGGCCGAGGGCAAGGCGGCCGGGTGGCTGCTCAACAGCCTGGTGATCGCGGTCGGCACGATGGTCCTCTCGGTCGGCCTCGGCATCCCGATCGCCTACGCGCTGTCCCGGTTCTCGTTCGCGGGCAAGGCCGCCCTGACCCTGGTGCTGCTGTTCACCCAGATGCTCCCCGAGGCGCTGATGGTGGTGCCGCTGTTCTCGCTGTTCCGCCGCTTCGACCTGCTCGACTCGCTGACCGGGCTCGTCCTGGTGAACTCGGCCTTCGTCCTGCCGATCGTCGCGCTGATCCTCAAGGGCGCGCTCGACGGCATCCCGCGGGAACTGGAGGAGGCGGCGCGGGTCGACGGAGGGCGACCGCTTGTCGTCCTGACCCGGATAAACGTGCCGCTGATCGCCCCGTCGATCGCGGCGACAGCGGTCATCGCCTTCTTCCACGCCTGGAACGAGTACGTGTTCGCGGTGACCTTCATCTTCACGCCGGAGCTGCAGCCGGCGTCGGTCGGCATCGCGAACTTCATCGGCGAACTGGGCACACCCATCCAGACGGTGATGGCTGTCGCCTTCATGTTCACCCTGCCCGCCGTCGCCTTCTACCTGCTGGTGCAGAAGTACGTCGTCTCCGGCATGACCGCCGGGGCCGTGAAGGGTTGATCCGGAACATGAAGATCGTCTCGGTCGACGCGCTTGTCGTCGACTTTTACCGTACGAACCTTGTCATCGTGCGGGTCCACACCGACGAGGGGATCGTCGGTCTCGGCGAGGCCACCCTGGAGGGCAAGGAACGGGCCGTCCAGGGCGCGGTCGCCGAGGTCGCCGAGGCGGTCGTGGGTCTGGACCCCACCCGCATCTCGAAGATCCTCTACGAACTCACCCGGGACTGGTACTGGCGCGGTGGGCCGGTCATCATGACCGCCCTGAGCGCGCTGGAGATGGCCCTGTGGGACATCTCGGCCCGGGACCTCGGCGTTCCGGTCTCCCGGCTGCTCGGGGGTGCGACCCGGGACCGGGTTCGCGCGTACGCGAACGGCTGGTTCTCCGGGGCCGTCACCCCCGAGGAGTACGCGGCCGCCGCCCGCGCGACGGTAGGGGCCGGTTTCCGTGGCCTCAAGTGGGATCCGTTCGAGAACTACGACATGACCATCACCACCCGGCAGTTGGACCGGGTACTCGCCCAGGTCGACGCCGTCCGCGGCGCGGTGGGGCGCGACGTCGAGCTGTTCATCGAGGGGCACGGCCGGTTCGACGTCCGGCACGCGATCACCATCGCCAGGGAGATCGCACCGTTCGACCCGGTGTGGTTCGAGGAGCCGTGCCCGCCGGACAACCTCGACGCCCTGGTCGACATCCGCCGCGCCTCGCCGGTGCCGATCGCCGCCGGCGAGCGGTGGTACGGCCGGCAGGGTTTCGCCCCGGCGCTGGCCCGGCAGGCGGTCGACTTCGTCCAGCCGGACGTCACGCACGCCGGCGGAATCGCCGAACTCGCCTTCATCTCCACGCTCGCCGCGACCAGTTACGTGGGCTTCGCGCCGCACAACCCGAGCGGTCCGCTCAGCACCGCCGCGACGCTCCAACTCGCCGCGGCCCTGCCGAACTTCCGGTACCTGGAGATCATGGCGACCGACGTGCCGTGGCGCCCCGAGATCACCAACGAGCGGCTGGTGCTGACCGACGACGGTGACGTGCTCATCCCGTCCGGCGTGGTGGGGCTGGGCATCGAGCTCGACCTCGCCGCGATCGAGCGGCACCCGTTCACCCCGCACCCGCTCCGCATGTTCCGCGACGCCGTGTACGACATCCGACCCCGTGACGAGCGGTCGTACTTCAACCTGGAGAGCACCTCATGACGCTGCCACCGCCCCGGGCGCTCGCCACCGACCCGGACCGGGTCGGCGCCACCACCGGCCCGGACTGGGTCGGCACCGCCGCCGAGGCGCTGCCGGACGACATCGAGCGGAGCCTGCTCGTCGGCCGGATCTGGGATCCCACCGTCGACGGACCCTCGCCGGTGATCGTCCGGGACGGCGAAGTCCTCGACGTGAGTCACCGGTTCCCGACCGTACGGGACATCTGCGAGCTGCCCGATCCCGCCGCGGTCGTGGCCGAGCTCGACGGGCCGCGGCTGGGCAGCTTCGAGGAGATCCTGGCCAACACGGACGCCACGACCCGGGACCACACCCGGCCGTGGCTGCTCACCCCGGTCGACCTCCAGGCGCTGAAGGCGGCCGGGGTGACCTTCCCCGTCTCGATGATCGAACGGGTCATCGAGGAGCGGGCCGGCGGCGACCTGGCGCTCGCGGCGGACCTCCGTCGTCGCACGATCGCCGACATCGGCGCCGACCTGCACACCCTGGCGCCGGGCTCGGTCGAGGCGGAGCGGCTCAAGGTCATGCTGGTCGCCGAGGGAGTCTGGAGCCAGTACCTGGAGGTGGGACTCGGACCGGACGCCGAGATCTTCACCAAGGGTCAGATCCTCTCCGCGGTCGGCACCGCCGTCCCGGTCGGCGTGCTCGCCGCGTCGACCTGGAACAACCCGGAACCCGAGGTCGCGCTCATCGTGCAGTCCAGCGGCCGGATCGTCGGTGCCACCCTCGGTAACGACGTGAACCTCCGGGACGTCGAGGGACGGTCCGCGCTCCTGCTCCCACGGGCGAAGGACAACAACGCCTCGTGCGCCCTCGGGCCCCTGATCCGGCTGTTCGACGACCGGTTCAACCTGGACCGGGTACGCGAGCTCGAAGTACGCCTACAGGTCAGTGGGGTGGACGGCTTCCAGTTGACGGCGGTGTCGGAGATGGCCCGGATGTCCCGGGACCCCGCGACGCTGGTGCAGCAACTGATCGGCCCGCATCACCACTATCCCGACGGCGCGGTGTTGATGCTCGGCACCATGTTCGCGCCCATCCAGGACCGGGACCGGCCGGGCGAGGGGTTCACCCACAAGCTCGACGACGTGGTGCGGATCAGCGCTCCCGCGCTCGGCACCCTGGTCAACCGGGTCCGCCACGCCGAGGAGTGCGAGCCCTGGCAGTTCGGGGTCCGCGATCTGATGGGCAACCTTGTCAGGAGAGGACTGCTGTGAACGTGATCACCACCGTCGACCCGAGCAACGGTCGGCGTCGGACGACCGACCTCACCGAGACCGACGAGAACCGGTTGGCGGTGATCGCCGACGAGGCGTCCCGGGCGGCGCGGTGGCTCGCCGGCCTGGGGCGGCCCGGCCGCGCCGACCTGCTCGACGCGATCGCCGACGCGCTGGAGTCCCGGCGCGCGGATCTGGTCGCGACGGCGCGGTCGGAGACCGGGCTGGGGCACCCGCGACTCGATCAGGAACTCACCCGGTCGGCGGTCCAGCTGCGGATGTTCGGCGACGTGCTGCGCGACGGCGGGTACCTCGAGGCCGCCATCGACCACGCCGCCGACACGCCGCTCGGGCGCGGTCCGGACCTGCGGCGGATGCTCGTCCCCCTGGGGCCGGTCGCCGTTTTCGGGGCCAGCAACTTCCCGTTCGCCTTCTCGGTCGTCGGCGGTGACACCGCCGCCGCGTTGGCCGCCGGTTGCCCCGTCGTGGTGAAGGCCCACCCGTCCCACCCGCTGACGTCGCACGCGTCCGGTGCGGCGATCGAGTCGGCGGTCCGGGGGATGGGTGGTCCGGCTGGCGTGCTCGCCCTGGTGTACGGGGAGCAGGCCGGCCGCGCGCTGGTGAGCCACCCCGTCATCCGGGCGGCCGCGCTGACCGGCTCCCTCGGTGCCGCCCGGGCCATCCAGGCGGCCATCGACGAACGCCCCGATCCCATCCCGTTCTACGCCGAGCTGAGCAGCGTCAACCCGATCGTCGTCCTGCCGGCGGCAGCCGCGACCCGGGGAGAGCAGATCGCCGAGGGGCTGTTCGGCTCCTTCACCGGCTCGGGCGGACAACTGTGCACCAAACCCGGGCTGGCGTTCGTCCCGGCCGACCCCGCCGGCGACCGGCTCGTCGAGGCGCTCCGCGAGCGGGTCGCCTCGGCCGGCGGCGCGGTGCTGCTCAACGAACGCATCCGGGACGCCTTCGTCGAACGGGCGGCGGCGATCGGGCGCGCCGGTGCCCGCCTCGCGGCGCGGCCCGAGGTCGGCCCGGGCGATGGTTTCACCGTCGCGCCGGTTCTGCTGGAGGTCGACCTGTCGGGCCTGACCGCCGAGATCGCCGACGAGTGCTTCGGGCCGCTGATGGTGGTGGTCCGCTATCGCGAGGTCGCCGAGCTCGACGCGGTGCTCGCCACCGTCCCGCCGTCGCTCACCGGGGCCATCCACAGCGGACCGCTGGATGACGCCGGCGAGATCCGCCGGCTGGTCGACGTGCTTGTCGAACGTTCGGGCCGGATCGTCTTCGACGGCTATCCGACCGGCGTCCGGGTCTCGTGGGCGCAGCACCACGGCGGACCCTGGCCGTCGACCAACTCGGTGCATACCTCCGTGGGTGCCACGTCGATCCGGCGATTCCTTCGCCCGTTCGCCTGGCAGGACGCGCCGGAGTGGCTCCTGCCGGAGGAACTCAGGGACGAAGCCGCCGGGATCGCCCGACGAGTGGACGGGAGGTGGGAACCGGCCCAGCCGTGACGGCCTGAACCCCCGCGTCACCCGCGCCGGGCCGGCGACGCGGGATCGACGCTGCCTGGACCCGGTCGGCTACCACCCGTACCGCTCCGCGCGTGCCAACTATCGGTTCACCTCCACCACCGCTGAAGCGGATCGTACACAGTGGACTCGCCGCTCCGGTCGTCGCCTACGACAAGGGCGACACGCTGTTCAACGCGTCGCGGAGCGCGCCGGTGGGCGACAGGTAGGCCAGGGTCGTCTCGGTAGCCGTGGCCATCCTGCTCCTGGTGGATCGCCCGGAGCAGGATGGCCACGGCCGCCGGCGGTGGGTCCCGCGCGGTGCACAAGTCGCGCCGCGGTCTCGAGGCCGACATCTGGGGACGGCCGTGCGGACGCGGCCGTCCCCAGGTGGGGCGCTGCGGATGTGGCGGGACTCGTCCCGGGGCTCAGCGGTTCGTCGGCCCGCCGCCGGAGGTCGGCTGGACCCGCTCGAACCGTACCCGGCTCAGCCATCCGGGGAGGTCACTGAGCACGTACAACTCGCCGTGCACGTCGGCGTCGATCGCGGTCGGCTGGATGGGGAAGTTGCCGATCGTGGCGGACTCGTAGCCGCCGTTGGGCTTGGGGCGTACGGCGAACGCGAGGGTCGAACAGTAGTCGCTCGCCACGTAGGTGCCCCACGCCTCCGGGGTGGCGGACCCTCGGTACACCACGCCGCCGGTCACCGAGCAGCTCTCCGTCATGAAGTGTTCGTACTCGAAGACCGGGTCGGTGTACCGCACGCCGGGCCGGCACTGCTCCGGGTCGAACACCGGGGTGCCCTCCCGGCAGGACCAGCCGAGGTTCGCCCCACGTTGCCACGGGCGGATGTGGTTGATCTCCTCGACCAGGCCCTGGCCGACGTCACCGATCCAGAGGGAGTTGTCGACCGGGTCGACGGAGAACCGCCACGGGTTGCGCAGGCCGTAGACCCAGATCTCCGGCCGTGCGCCGCGCGTGTGGACGAACGGGTTGTCGGAGGGTACGCAGTAGGGCTTCGCCCCGCAGGTGCGGTTGACGTCGATCCGCACGATCTTGCCGAGCAGGGTGCCGAGGTTCTGGCCGGACTTGAACGGGTCGTTCGCGTGGCCGCCGTCGCCGAGGGACCAGTAGAGGTAGCCGTCGCGGCCGAAGGCCACCTGTCCGCCGTTGTGGTTGTTGTACTCAGCGTGCTCCTGGGTGAGCAGCACCTGCAGCCGGTCAGGTGCGCTGATCGGCAGTCGCGCCAGGGTCAGTGCGCCGGCCGGCAGGCTCGTGTAGGCCACGTAGAGCATCCCGGTCCGCGCGAAGTTCGGCGCAGGGGTGATGCCGAGGAGGCCGCGCTCGTTGCCGGACGTGTCGATCCGGGCGGTCAGGTCGAGCACCGGCTCGGCCGCCAGGCCGGTGTCGGGGTGGTAGGCGCGGACGGTGCCGTTCTTCTCCGCGATCAGCATCCGGCCGTCCGGCAGCCCGGTGAGCGCGATCGGACGCTGCAGCCCGAAAGCCACCTGTTCGGATACCACGGTCAGCTCGGTGAGTGGCACCGGGCGGGTGTGGGGTGGGCCGGCCACGGCGGTGCCGGCCACCGACGCCGGTGGCAACAGGAGTGCGGACAGGGCCAGAACGAGCAGGCTGGCCAGCCTGGTGGCCGGGCGACGACGCGGTCGCGACATGTGTCAGCTCCTCGGGCAGGTGGTGTGGAGGACGCGATCTGGGAGCTTTCCCACACTACATCTACCATGGTCAATGTCCAACCCGTCATCCCGGCTCGCCGCCGTCCCGGTCGGAGCAGGACTCTCGGTCGACAGGACGGCGCGGACGCGACCACGATCGTCTCCATCGGGACGTCCTGCGGACGATCTGAGTGGCACGCTCCGGTCCACTGCTGTCACTCTCCGTCGCGTTCGGCGAGCCGCTTGAGGTTCAGCAACTGTCGGCGGGCCATCACCAGGTCGCCGACGCAGAGCCCGAGCGCGACCAGCCGGTTCGTCCGCATGACGACCTTGAGCAGCAGGCGTGTGAGGTGGTCCTCGACGGGGACGAGGAGGTAGGACATGACGGCGCCCATGATCTCCCCGGTGAGCTGTTGTCCCGGGGCGACCGAGAGGATCCGGCCCTGCGCACGTCCGGCGACGGCGGTGAACGGCTCTCCCGCGGTCGGCTCGGGCAGGCCGGCCAACCGTCGGGGCGAGCGGCGGCCGAGATTGTCGATCCAGTCGTACGAGTACGGCGCGAGCCGCACCTGGGCCACCCACGGCCACACCGCCGTCGTGGGCGCGTCGACGCGTACCCCTCGCCAGGCCTGCAGGGTGGGTGCGGCGACGAAGTCGTCGCACGGGTAGGGGCGCGAGACGTCGTCGTCGGTCACGCCCCAGCGGTCACCGAGCATGCGCCCGCCGTCCCGCCCGGCCCGGCGCCAGCGTGGTACGCGGATCCACGGCGACGGTGCCGCCGAAGTCGTCGACGAGCCGGCCGAGGGACGTGATGACGCGCTGTTGCTGTGCCGGCGGCCGGGGCAGGTACGGTTCGAGCATCTGCGCCGGCGTCGGCCGGGCGGTCTCGGACAGGTCGGCTATCGGCCCGAACGCGTCCATCGCCTCACGCCCACATCCTCACGGTCAGACGGCGAGCAAGCCAGGGGCAGGATCCGGCTCGCGGAGCAGGTGCCGACCTTCGCGGCTATCCACAGATAACCGAAACTTTTGGTTTGAGAAACCTGGCCCCGTCTGCAAACCTGAAGGTCATCGATCGATGTGACCGCTAACATGATCTCTTTTGTCTGTGGAGGCCCGCCCGCCTGACGAGCACCCTGGCTCCGCTCGCCGCTGACCCGTTCCGCCACCCTAAAAGAGCCAACGCCGCCATGGCCACCGTCCGGTCGGACAGGTGACTGTTATCGCTCACCATGTCACCGCCTCGTGCGCTCCGAGAGCCGGAAAACGTCGCAACGTCCCTCTGACGCAACTGGAGTATCAAGATGAATCCCCGGACCCGTCCCTCCGGGCGTCGATTCCGAACTCTCGTGTTCTCCGGAGTCGCCGCTGTAGTCACGTCGACACCAGGAACGGGCGGAACCGGAGCGGCGGGCTCGGCACACGCCGAACCTGCGCTTCGGCAGCGCCGCCGTCCGTGCCTTCCTGCCGTCAGAACGTCGTTGTTGTCACTCGCGGTGCTCGTCGCCGCCGTGTCGCCGGCCGTGGTGGCGAATCAGATGCCGGCCTCGGCCGCCGCCCAGGAAACCTACTACGTCGCTCCCGACGGCAACGACAGCAACCCGGGAACGATCACCTCACCCTTCAGAACGCTACAACGCGCGCGGGACGTCGTTCGCACGGTGAACGCGAACATGACCGGCGACATCCAGGTGTACCTTCGCGGCGGAATCTATCCGGTGAGCAGCACGATCGAGTTCGGGCCGGGCGACTCCGGCACCAACGGTCACCGGGTCGTCTACTCCGCCTACCCCAACGAGACGCCGGTGCTCGACGGCGGTGTGCGGGTGACCGGGTGGACCCAGCACAGTGGCAACATCTGGAAGGCGCCGCTCGACCGGGCCAACAAGCTGCGGGCGCTCTATGTCAACGACAAGCGCGCGTTCATGGCCTCGAAGACGATCAGCTCGGCCGGATGCTACGGGACGTACACCGTCACGGCCGGGCAAGCCGCATGGGCCTGGGAATCGGGGTCGCAGTGTGACGGCGCCAGGTACAGCCTGAACGACTTTCCCGCCATCGCCCGCAACCATGACGATATCGAGATCGAGACGGGGACGACCTGGACCACGGCCTTCGTCGGAGTCCGCCAGGTGACCACCAGCTCCGACGGTGCGAACCGGGTAGCCCTCTTCCAGCAACCAGGTGCGGCCATCGCCCAGGGTGCGTTCAACGGCAACGCCCAGGTCGGCGGCACCCACAAACTCATGAACGCCTACGAGTTCCTGGACACGCCGGGCGAGTTCCACTTCGACAAGACCAGTCGCACCCTGTACTTCTACAAGGGCAGCACCGAGAACATGTCGACCGCGACGGTGATCGCACCGAACAACGTGTCCACCCTGCTGCGGATCGCCGGCACCTCGACGAGCAGTCACGCGCGAAACATCACGTTCTCCGGTCTCACCGTGCAGCACTCCGACTGGAACCTGTTCACCGTCGCCGGCTCTGCCTTCAAGCAGGCGCAACAGGGCAATCTCGGCGCGCAGGCGTACGCCAGGGGAAACTTCCACGTCTACTACTACCGCAACGTCGACGTCACGCCCGGCATCATCCAGGTCCAGAACGCCGACGGGATCGTCCTGCAGCGTAACCGGGTCCAGCACACCGGCGCCGACGGAATCAACATGGTCAACGACGTGCAGGGCAGCCAGTTGGTCGGCAACCACACCAACGACATCGCCGGCTCCGCCATCACCGTGGGGCATCCCCAGCACGTCTACCTCGGAGACGGCACCTCGACCAACCGCGAGAAGTACTCCCCGCAGGTCGAGGGGTTGCCGAAGAACATCGACATCAGGAACAACCACCTCTACGACAGTGCGGTCCTGTTCAACGGACACAGCCCGATCTCGGCGTACTTCGTCGACACCCTCACCGTGCAGCGCAACCGGATCGAAAAAGCTCCGTGGTCGGGTATAACACTCGGTTGGGGGTGGTGGAACTTCGACGGGTCAGCGGGCTCGATCGCACCGAACCGGCCGACCACCACGGCGCGGAACAACACCATCAGCCACAACCACATCATCGACACGGTGCAGCGGCTCAGTGACACGGCTCCGATCTACACGCTCGGCAGCCAGCCGGGCACCATGATCACCAACAACTATCTCCAGGGCGTTCCCTCGGGCCACAAGTACGGACTCCACCCGGACGAGGGATCGGCGTACATCACGTTCCGGGACAACGTCCTGAGCATCGACAAGAACGTCACCTGGATGATCAATTCCGACGACTTCGGGCGGAAGCACGACCTGAGCATCACGCAGATCCACGGGCCGATCAACAAGGTCTCGAACAAGAATCTGCCGAACAGCACGATCGGCGACATCATCGTCTCCTCCGACTATGTCTGGCCGGCGGCGGCCTACGGCATCGCCGTCAACTCCGGACTCGAGGACGCGTACCGGGACATCGTCCCGGCGGGCGATCTCTCCCTGCCGAACCACGTCCTGCCGGCCAGCACGTTCGTCACCAGCGCGACGGCGTCGATCCCGATCCGCAGCACCGGCGACGCCACCAGCTCGGTCTGGCTGGCCCCCTCCGGCACCACCACCTTCACCGCCGGCCCGACCATGAGCAGGGCGTCCGGCACCGCCACGTCGATCGCCGTGCCGGCGTCGCCGGGGGAGTACCGGCTCTACGTCGTCGACGCCCAGGGCAACCGGTCGGCGGAGTCGACCTCCGTCGTCCGCCAGCAGAGCGGCGGCGGTCAGCAGGGCACGCAGCTCGTGGGCGGCCAGTCCGGCCGCTGCGTCGAGGTGCCCAACTCCACGACCGCCAACGGCACCCAGGTGCAGCTCTGGGACTGCGGCGGTGGCACCAACCAGCGGTGGACCTCCACCGCCGGCAGGCAACTGACGGTGTACGGCAACAAGTGCCTGGACGCCTCCGGGGCGGGCACGGCAAACGGCACCGCGGTCATCATCTGGGACTGCCACGGTGGGCTCAACCAGCAGTGGAACGTCAACACCAACGGGACCATCACAAACGTGCAGTCCGGGCTCTGCCTGGATGCCAACGGTGCCGCCACCGCCAACGGCACAAAGATCATCCTCTGGTCGTGCAACGGCGGCGCGAACCAGCGGTGGACCCTGCGTACCTGACGAACCTCACCCGGGGCCGGGCCGACCGGCCCGGCCCCGGGGCTGGTCGGCTTCGCCGTCGCCGGCCCGACGCGCACCGGGTCACCCGGTCAGCTCACCGGAAGGTCCAGGCAGGAGCCGCAGAACCCGCTGGGCGGCGGGGTCGGGTACTCCTCGTCGTCGTAGAAGATGTACTGCGTCACCAGCGGGTCGGTGGTGGGGATCGGCGCCATGACGGCCGGCCCGTCCGTTGGCCAGGTCACCCGTACGCAGGCCATCCGGTCGGTGAGCGTCCGCATCGCGCAGACACCCGCCTCCCGGGCCGTGGGCACCGACCGGAAGAGGCCGGAGAACGAGGTCGGCCCGTCGGACTGGTACCACACCAACGCGCGGGAGTCGGCGCTCGCGGCCATGTCCAACGGGTGGAACACGACAAGCGCGAAGGCAGGCTCCCCGGCGAACGGCGCGCACGGCGTCGCGTCGCCGTGCAACGCGGTCTGCCCGTCGGCGCTCGTCTCGATCGCGGTGAACTGACCGGTCGCGCAGTGCAACGGTGGCCAGGCCTGGGCGGCCCGGGCTGGCATGACCGTGCCGAGCACCAGCGCCAGCGTGGTGGCGAGCGCGGCGAGGGCGCGGCCGGCTGGTCGTACGAACGATGGTGACACGCAGATCTCCTCAGCTGGTGGCGGCGTCGGCGGACCCTGGGCCGCCGGTGTCGCCGTGACGAGGCGGCTCGGGCGCGGCGCCGGCGGCGCCGAGCACCAGCGCGAGTTGGAACCGGTTCTCGACGCCGAGGCGGTCCATCAGGTGCCGCATGGTGTACGCAACGGTGCGGACGCTGAGCCGCAGTTCCTGCGCCGCCGACTGGTCGGTGTGTCCCATGGCGAGCAGGCGCACCACGGCCTGCTCGCGGTGGTTCAGGTCGATGGGCGACACTCCCTGCTTCCGTGGATCGGTGCCGTCGGCCCACAGTCGGTCGAACATTCCGACCAGGGCCCGTACGACCTCGGGGTCGGCAACTTCGACGTAGCCCCTCTCGAGGTCCAGGGGATCGCTCGGCAGGAACACGACACGCCGGTCGAACACCATCAGTTTGAGCGGCAGCGCGGCCAGTTCCCGGTACAGCCCGCCGGAGCGGCCGAGCGCGGTGGCGTACGCGTTCCACCGGTCGCCGTCGCTGGGTGGCAGGCCCAGCACCCGCAGCCGGATGCCGCGGGCCAGCATGCTGTTGTCCAGCGGCAGGGCCGCCGCGGTCGCCTCGGAGTCGAAGACCTCCTCGGTGTTGATGGCCAGGTGCTCGTGGCGTTCCGCGGCGATGAGGCTCGCCGCCCGTTGCCGGGCGGCGGCCCGGGTCGGCCACCGGCGTACCGCGGCATCCGTCAGGGTGCTCAGGCCCACGCCGCTGACTGTCGCGACGTGCCGGCGCCACCGTTCGAGCGCGGAGTCCGGCCGGCGGCGTTGCCGCAGCGTGTCGAGTACCCGTTCCCGCGCCACCGCCTCCCACACCAGCCCGTCCCTCGACCACTGCCCGGCGTGGGCGGTAGCGAGGGCGGGACGGACCGCCTCCACCGCCACGAGTTCGTCGAGCGCCCGACTCACCCGGGTCTGGGGCATGCCCAGCTCCCGGGCGAGTCGCGCGACCGTACGGGGGCCCAGCATCAGCAACGCGCGGTAGCCGAGATCGGCGTCGGGCGTCACCCCCCACCTGGTCAGCCTCGGAACAACCTCCGTCGATACCCCCAACGGAACCCCCCTGTCCCGGACCGGTCCTGCCCCCTTGCCAGGACAGGAGAACACCCCCCGCAGGCCCTGTGAAGGCCAGCGTCCAGGTTTGCAGGTTCCTGCAACCGCGCTCGGGGCCGTTGCAGGAACCGGCAACAAAATCGGGACGTTTGCCGCGGCGCTCGCCCGGTCGATTGTCGCGGCCGGAGATCGACGGATACACCTCTCCCGCCGTTCATGCACGTTCAGAGGGGGGCCTGGTGACCGGTGTGCTGAAACGCCATGTCAGATTTTTTCCCGGATTCCGATCACGAACTTCGCGACGGCGGACCGCCGTGGTGGTCGCGGCGGCGCTGCTCGCGGCCGGGGTGTACGCCGCGCCGGCCCGGGCCGCCGACGAGCCGCCGGACAGTCCGCTCCCGATCCCGGACTGTCCGTCGTTCCAGGGTGATCCGTCCGCGCAGGACGAGTTCGAGGCGTACCGGATCGCGCTTGCCTGTGAGACCAACGTCGAGGTTCTCGGACTGCGCGACGTCGACCGGCAGGTGTACGCCACCCCGGCCGGGACCCTCGACGCACAGATCGCGGTCGAGCCGTACCAGGTGCCGACAGCGGACGGCGGGTGGGTGCCCATCGACCCGACGCTGGTCGCGCGTCCGGACGGTACGGCGGCCGCTGCGGCGACGGTGATCCGGATCGAGACCGGCCCGGGCGGGGACCGGCCCTTCGTCACCGCGACCGACCCCGACGGTGGATCCCTCTCGTTGCGCTGGCCACACGGGCCGCTGCCGGCACCGGTACTCAACGGCCCGGTGGCGACGTTCCCCGGCGTCCTGCCGGACGTCGACCTCGCCGTACAGGCCGAGTCGGTCGGGTTCTCCTGGGTGCTGGTCGTCAGGTCGGCGGAGGCGGCGGCCAACCCGGTGTTGTCGTCGATCCGGGTGGGGATCGAGACGGTCGGCCTGACCACGGTCGAGGATCCCGGGTCGGGAACCATCGGCGTGGTCGACGACTCCGGCGCGGTGGTGTTCGAGGCGGGGCAGGCCATCATGTGGGACTCGTCCGTGCCCGGAGACCCGGCGGCCCGCACCGCTGCGGCGCCGCCGGCCGATCCCGGTCGGATCGGTCACGTCGACGTGGACCTCACCGACACCGGCGTCGTGCTGGGCCCCGACGCGGCGATGCTGGCCGACCCAGACGTGACGTTTCCGCTCTACATCGACCCTCCGTTCACCTCGACCCGCAAGGCCTGGGCGAACGTGTTCTCCGGAGCCGCGAGCCGGGGCTGGACCGGCGACAGCAGCTGGCCCCGCTCGGGGGGCATGCGGGTCGGGCTGGACACCTGGAGCAACTGCGGCAGCGGCTGCGGCCTGTGGCGGTCGGTGATCACCCTCGACGTCGGCAAGTTGAGAGGCAGGTACATCGCCTCGGCGAGCGTGCACATGCTCCAGACCCACCTGGGCGGGTGCGGCGACCGGTACCTGCAGCTGTGGCGGACCAAGGAGATCACGAACAGCGTTTCGTGGAACGGCGTCAGCTGGCTGTACGGGGAACCGTTGCAGTCAAAGCTCGTGCCGTCGTCGAACCAGACCGGGTGTTCGGGCAAGACGAACGAGTGGGTCGAGTTCGACGGCGCCGAGGTCAGGAAGCGGGTGCAGTCGGCGGCCGACCAGAACTACGCCGCGATCTCGTTCGGGGTGCGGTCCGCCAACGAGGACACCCGGGACGCCTGGCGGCGGATCCGGATCGACTCGGTGAAGCTGCACGTCACCTACTACATCTACCCGCCGTCGCCGGACCGGCTCACCGTCGACGGGACCTCCTGCGTCCGGAACATCTCCGGCTCACCGTGGATCACGTCGCGGTACCCGACCCTGTCGGCACGGGCCCGGTCCACCGAGTCGGAGTCGGTCTACCTGCGGATGCGGATCCGGAAGTACGGCTCGGACACCAACCACTACTGGTACCGCACGCCGGATCCGGTGGGCGGCAATCCGACCGTCAACCGCCGGATCACCACCTCCCTGCCGGACGGCCGGTACGAGTGGCAGGCCCGCAGCGACTCCCGACAGACCGACGCGGTGAACTCCGGATACACCGACCTGTGCTACTTCCGGGTCGACGCCACGAAGCCGTCGGTCCCGACGGTGACCGCGCCCGCCGGCCCGTTCACCGAGGGGCGGGACGTGGTCCTGTCGGTGTCGGCGTCGGATCCCGAGGTCAACGGCTTCCACTCCGGCCTGGACCGCTACGAGTACTCGTGGAACACGCCGGTCTTCGACCAGAAGGTCACCACGAGCGGGACCGCCACGGTCACCCGTACGGCTGCGACGGCGGGCCGACACGTGCTGTACGTGCGCTCGGTCGACACCGCGGGAAACGTGTCCGACGAGCGGGCGTACACCTTCTTCGTCGGCCGGGACATCCCGGCGACGGAGATGGGGATGTGGCGGTTCGAGGGTGACACGTTCGACGACACCCGGCACGGGCGTGACCTGACCCGCACCGCCGGCACCGGCCCGGTCTACGGCCCGGACCGGGCCGGGCGTACGGCCGGGGCGCTGGTCCTCGACGGGACGACCTGCCTCAGCTCGCCGGAGGTGCCGATCCGCACCGATGCCGCGTTCACCGTCGCGTTGTGGGTACGGCTCGACGCGGCCAGCGGGTACACGAAGGTGCTGACCCAGGGCAACGAGCAGCACTCCGCGTACCAGATCCAGTACGACGCCGCACTGAACAAGTGGAACTTCTCGCTGCTCAGCGCCCCCGGAACCGACTTCTCCTGGAAGAGTGTGGGGGCGGTGAGCCCGGCGGCGCCGGGTACCTGGCTGCACGTGGCCGGGACCTACGACCCGGACGCCGGGGTACAGCGGTTGTACCTCGACGGCGCGCTCGCGGCCGAACAGGCGGTCTCCTTCACACCGTGGAACGCCGCGAAGACGTTCAGCCTCGGCTGCCTGCGTAACCCGTCGGGATCGCACGGCCACTTCCTCACCGGGGCGGTCGACAGCGTCGCGGTGTGGCAGGGGCTGGCCACCACCGCGCAGATCCAGGCCGCGATGACCGACCTGCCGGCAGCCGCCGAACTGGTCCGCTGGGAGTTCCGGGACGGCGGAACCGACTCGTCGCGGTACGGCCGCCCCCTCGCCCTGGGTGAGGACGTTGTCGTCGGTGAGGACCCGTTCCACCGGCCGAGCGGGGCGGTGGAACTCGACGGCGCGACCTGCCTGGAGTCGTCCGGGCCCATCCTGGCGACGGAGCGCTCGTACTCGGTGAGCAGCTGGGTACGGATCGACTCGGTTGACGAACTCGGAGCGATCGTCTCCACCTTCGCCGCCGAAGACCACGCCGGGCTCGAGCTGTCCGTACGGCCCACCACGAAGTCCGGGTACGACTACGAGTTCGAGGACGACTTCCGGGCCCCGACGGGGGTGTCAGCCGCGGGAGGAATGTCAGCCGCAGCGGTCGTAACGGCGCTCGGCTACGGCCGTTTCGGGCAGTGGCACCACATCGCGCTGGCGGTCGATGTCACCACCGACAGGCTCACGTTCTATCTCGACGGCAGCCTGGCCAAGTCGGTGCTGGGACCCCCGGCCTGGACGGTGATCGACAACCCGGTGCTCCTCGGCTGCTCCTACGGATGGAACTCCGCGGGCGTGGACCCGCGTGCGTACCACCTCGACGGGGCGCTGCACGACGTACGGCTGTGGCGGGGTGTGGTCAGCGCGGCCGACGTCACGTCGATGTTCGGTGGCCCGCCGGCCGAACTCCAGGCCCGTTGGCGGCTGGAGGGTGCCGGGACGGACACCTCCGGGCGTGGGCACGCCCTCACCCTCGAGGGCGACACCCGGTACGACGACGGCTGGTGGTGCGACCCGGACGGTGCGCTGGAGCTGGGTGGTGCCGGCTCGGCGGTCACCGCCGGGCCGGTGATCGCCACCGACGAGTCCTTCACCGTCTCGGCCTGGGTACGGCTGAACACCGTGACCGCGCACGCTCAGGTCGTGACGGCGGCCGGTCAGCAGACCAGCGCCTTCCGGTTGCAGTACAACGCCGACCGGCAACTGTTCGGCTTCGCCATGACCAGCGGCGACGTCGCCAGCCCCACGTGGAAGGTCGCCTACGGCGGCCCGACGCCGACGGTCGGCACCTGGTACCACCTCGCCGGCGTCTACGACCTGCGCGCCAAGCAGACACGGTTCTACGTCAGCGGCGCGCTGGTCGCCACCGGCACCGGACCCGACAGCCCGTGGAGGGCGACGGGGCCGTTGCTGGTCGGGGCTGCGAGCACCACCCCCGGGACCCGCATCTCGCGGCTCGACGGCGCCATCGACGACGTCGTCGTCTGGCAGGGGGCGATCCCCGAGTACGTGCTCTCCCACATCGCCGACGCGCCGGTACCGCAATGCTGACCTCAAGGAGTCGGAACTCCACCATGCCGCAGACACACTCCAGGGCGAGCCACGGCGTGGCCGCGCCGGACCGGTCGGCCGCCTACCGGAAGTCGCTGGCCGCGGCGACCTCGGTCGTCGTGGCGGCGTCCGTGGTGCTGGCCGCCACGCCAGCGGCCGCCGCCGGATTCGACCGTGACCCGCAGTCCTACCCGTCCACGCCGGTGGAATCGGTGTCGGGTGCGCCGTCGGCGTTCCAGGACGCCGCCGCCAACTGGACCGGGGAGCCCGCCGACAGCGTCGGTGGCGCGGACAGCGGTGACTGGACGGCCACCGACCTGTCCCCGACCGGCGCGTGGTCCCACGGCGGCTCGTCCGGCGCGTTCAGCTACTCGTACGGCCTGCGGGTCCCGCCCGCCGCTGGACCGGTGCCCGAGCTGGCGTTGTCGTACTCGTCCGCCACCCATGACGGCCGGACCTCGGGCAGCAACAACCAGGCGTCCTGGATCGGCGACGGCTGGTCCTACACGCCCGGGTTCGTCGAACGCAGCTATGTCGGCTGCGCCGACGACGAGGGCGGCAACCAGGGCGACGACCCGACCGGAGACCTCTGCTGGGACGGCGACTCCCCGGCGGTGACGATCTCGCTGGCCGGCGTCACCACCGCGCTCGTCCGGGACGACGACAGCGGCCGGTGGCGGGCGGAGGAGGACGCCGACTGGCGGATCGCCCACTCCGGCGCGCCGGCGGGCCCCGGCACCGCCAGCACGGAACGCTGGACGGTCACCACCACCGACGGCACCGTGCACCACTTCGCCGCCGAGGCGGGTTCACGGTGGACGGTGCCGGTCTTTGGCAACCACTCCGGCGAGGCCTGCCACTCCTCCGGTGACTTCGCCGGGTCGCGGTGCGACCAGGCGTACCGGTGGATGCTCGACCGGAGCGTCGACGTGCACGGGAACCTGGTCCGGTACACGTACGGCACCGCGACCGGCCGGTACGCGCCGGCCGTCGACCCGGCGAGGACCGCGACCTACGTCCGCGAGGGCTGGCTGGAACGCATCGACTACGGTCTGCGCACGGACGCCGCCGGAGTGGTCACCGGCCGGGTCGAGTTCACCGTCGCCGACCGTTGCCTGTCGTCGTGCCGCGACTCCGACGGAGACCCGGTCGAGGACAACTGGCCGGACACCCCCTGGGACCTGGGCTGCGCCGCCGGGCAGACCTGTACGCAGTACTCGCCGGCGTTCTTCGGCACGAAGCGCCTGACGACAGTGACCACCCGGGTCGCCGCCGGCAGCGGGTTCAGCCCGGTCGACTCGTGGGCGTTGACCCACGAGTTCAAGGACTACGGCGACGAGGAACAGGTGGTGCTCTGGCTCGCCTCGGTCCGGCACACCGGGCACGTCGGTGGCACCGCCTCGACGCCGCCGGTGGAGTTCGGCGGCACGTTCCTGCCCAACCGGGTCGACGCCGGCGAGGCGTTCCCCAACATCTGGCGCCCGCGGCTGACGTCGATCCGGAACGAGACCGGTGGGGTCACCACGGTCAACTACTCCGAGCCCGACTGCGGTGCCGGCGACCTGCCGGCGAGCCGGCACCAGAACGGCCGGCTGTGCTACCCGGTCCGGCACACCCCGGACGGGCTGTCGGAGCCGGTCGACGTGTACTTCCACAAGTACGTCGTCCGGTCGGTCGCCGAGTCCGACGCCACCGGCGGCGGCGAGACGATGTGGACGTTCTACGACTACTCCACCGACGGCGGCGGCACCAGCGTGCTGTGGGCGTGGGACGACGCGGAGTACGTCGCCGACGACGACCGCACCTGGAGCCAGTGGCGCGGCTACCCGGAGGTCGTCACCCGGGTCGGCGACCCGGCCGACCCGGGCCCGCAGCTGCGGACCCGTACCCGCTACTACCGGGGTCTGCACGGCGACCGGCTGCCCGACGGCGGCAGCCGCCAGGTGACGCTGCGCGACTCGGGCGGCAACACCGTCACCGACCACCGGGCGCTGGCCGGGGCGGAGTGGGAGTCGGCGTCGTTCGACGACACCACCCTGATCGAGTCGGCCACCACCTGGTACTGGACCTCCCGGACGGCGCGGCGCGGCTACGACGGCGGCACCCTCGAGGCGTGGCTCACCGGACAGAGCCGGGTCGACACCCGGACGAGGCTGTCCGGCTCGGCGTGGCGTACCACCCGTACCGAGACGGGCTACGACGCGCACGGCCGGGCGGTGAGCCTGCACGAGCACGGTGACGTCGCCGTCGGCGGCGACGAACGCTGTGTACGGACCACGTACGCGGACAACGCCGGTGCCTGGTTGCTGGAATCGGTGGCCACCGTCGGGGCCGTCTCGGTCGGCTGTACGACAACACCGCAGCGTCCCGCGCAGGTCATCGGGGCGGTCCGCGCCTACTACGACGGGCACGCCTCGTACACCGCCGCGCCGTCGCGCGGCCTGATGACCCGCGCGGAGGCGCTGGACTCCTGGACCGGCACACCGGAGTACCGGACGACGGGGGAGTCGACGTACGACAACCTCGGCCGGCCGTTGACCGCCGCCGACGCGCTCGGGCGGACCACGACCACGGCGTACACGCCGGCGGGCGGTGGGCCGCTGACCCGGACGACGACCACCAACCCGGCCGGGCAGGTCACCAGGACATCCCTCGCGCCGGCCTGGGGCGTCACCGTGGAGACGGTCGCGCCGGGCGACCGCCGGACCGTCGTCGCCCACGACGCGTTGGGCCGTCGGACCGGAGTGTGGCTGCCCGGCCGGGACCCGGCCACCCAGGGCCCGAACTCGCGCTTCGGCTACGGCGTCTCGGCGACGGCGCCGAGCACGGTCACCACCGAGAACATGATCCAGGACGGGTCGTACCTGAGGTCGGTCGCGCTCTACGACTCGTTGCTGCGGCCCCGGCAGACCCAGGCGCAGACCTACGGCGGGCGACTGGTGTCCCAGACCGTGTACGACTCCTACGGGCGCACCCGGCACGACTCCGGTCCGGTCTTCAACAACGCCTCCGGACCGACCGGAACGCTGGTGTGGATCAGCCGGACCAACGACGTGTCCCGTACCGAGTACGCCTACGACGGCGCGGGACGGGTCAGCAGCGAGATCTTCGTCGTCAAGGACCGGGAGAGGTGGCGCACCAGCTACCGCTACGGCGGCCACGACACGCACTGGATGACCACGACCATCGCCCCGCAGGGCGGCACGTCCCGGGCGACCCTCGACGACGCCCGGGGTCGTACCGTCGAGCTGCGTCAGTACCGCGACCGCGACGCCACCGGCGCCTTCGACGCCACCCGGTTCACCTACACCCCGGGCGGGCAGCGGGCGACCGTGACCGACCCGGTCGGCAACGTCTGGCGCTACGAGTACGACCTGCGGGGCCGGCAGACCGTCAGCCGCGATCCGGACACCGGCACCACGACCACCGCGTACGACGCCGCCGGCCAGCTGGCGGCCAGCACCGACGGACGTGGCACCAGACTGTCCTACGCGTACGACCTGCTGGGCCGTACCACGAAGGTGTGGGAGGGCGAGGCCGGCGACGGCACTCTGCTGGTCGAACGCACCTACGACGGCGCCACGAACGGCACCGGACTGCCGCACACCGCCACCCGGTGGGTCGACGGCCAGGCGTGGCGGACGGAGATCCGCGCGTACACGCCGGAGGGGCGGCCGCAGCAGGTCTACACCCACCTGCCGGCGGCGGCGGGGGCGCTCGCCGGCGCGTACTGGGAGTCGTACACCTACCACCCGGACGGCTCGCTGCGCACCTCCGGCGCGGTCGGGGCCGGTGGGCTGGCCCGGGAGCCGATGACCCACCACTACAACACGATGGGCCAGCCCGACCGGGTCACCTCCTCCGGTGACGACTTCGGCGACGGGCACGTCTACGTCGACGCGGCGGTCTACTCGCCGTACGGTCAGCTGCTGCAACGCCGGCTCGGTGACCCCGAGGTGGGCGGCTCCTCGGGCCAGGCGTGGCAGACGTGGGTCTACGAGGAGGGCACCGGCCGGCTCGCCGACTTCTACTTCGACAAGGACACCGCCGGGGAGTCCGACGGCGCCAACCACGGCGTCGCCGCCCTCTCCTACCGCTACGACCAGGCCGGCAACGTCCTGAGCATCACCGACGATCCGGTGCACACCTCGGCGGCGCTGGACCCGGAGACCCAGTGTTTCCGGTACGACCACCTGCAGCGCCTGACCGAGGCGTGGGCGCAGGCGGGCGCCGGGAGTTGTGCGGCCACCCCGACCGGGACCGTTGTCGGCGGCCCGGGTGCCTACTGGTCGTCGTACGAGTACGACACCGTCGGCAACCGCACCGCGGAGACCCGGTGGCGGCCCACCGGCCGGGTCAGGCACGACTACGCCTACCCGGCGGCCGGGCAGCCGCGTCCGCACACCGTCACGGCGGTCACGACCAACGCGGACGGCGGCGCCCGGACCGCGTTCGGCTACGACCAGGCCGGCTTCACCACCACGATCGACCGCAACGGTACGGTCGACGTCCTCGACTGGGCCCCCACCGGACGGCTGGAGACCGTCACCTCGGGGGAGGAGGCCACCACCTTCGTCGACGACGCCGACGGCAGGCGGATCCTGCGGATCGACCCCGACGGGGACATGACCGCCTGGGTCGCCGGATACGAGCTGACCTACGACGCCGCGACCCGGACGGTGCGGGCCAGCCGCTACTACCGGCACGGCGACGACCCGGTCGGCGTACGGACCGGGCGGGGCGACATCCAGTGGTTCGCCTCGGACCACCACGGCACCAACCAGTGGGTCGTCAACGGCGACACCCTGACCACCCAGGTGCGGCGCTTCGACCCGTTCGGCAACGTACGCGGCTGGGCGCCGTCGACCTGGCCGGACCAGCGGGCGTTCGTCGGCGGAATCGAGAACCCGGACCTGGGATTGACGTCGGTCGGCGCCCGGGAGTACGACCCGGCGACCGGCCGGTTCCTCTCCCGCGACCCCATCGCCGACTTCGCGGACCCGCAGCAGATCAACGGGTACGCGTACGCGAACAACACGCCGGTGTCGGCGTCCGACGCGTCGGGGTTGAAGTCGGTGCGCAAGGCCGGCAACCGTGCGGGCACGCCCGGGAAGAAGAAGCTCCCGAAGAAGCCGAAGTCGGTCGGGGTCGGGCGCTCCACCGGTGTGCGAGGCCAGGATGGCGCCGCGGGCAGCGGCAACGGCGGCGCCGGACGCAGCGGGGAGCAGAAGAAGCGGCATGCACCGAAGAACGGACGGCAGCATCCCGGAGGCGTGGGTGTGCCCTCCGGGTCGGCGCCCGGCAACCTCTGGGAGGCGTACGAGGAGTCGTACTGGAACGCCTGGGACCTGGCCTGGGACGGACTCGGCGAGGCGTGCCCCCGGGGTCCGCTCACCGCCGTGGCGTGCAACTGGGTCCAGTCGAGACCACCCGGTGGGGGTGGGTGGTGTGTGAGCGCCGGGGCCAACGCGCGCGTCTCATACGGCGTGAGCGGCTGTGCGGTCCTCACCAGGGAGGACGGCCTGGTCTTCACGGGCGCTCATCAGGGCGGCATGAGCGCCGGGGTCGGCGCCTCGGTCAACACCGGTCCGGTGCTCACCTCGTCGTCGAACGCCCAGGCGCTCGGCGGCCGGGGCTGGGGCGCCGACTATTCGTACGGCGAGATCTTCCAGTACGGCGCCGGCGGGACCATCTCCGAGACCGGCGACTGGACGGTGAACCCGCACGCGGGAGTCGGAGTCGGCGCCTGCGCGGCCGGCGGGGCCTGCAACTTCACCGTCTTCGAGGAGCAGGCGACGGCGGTGACCTGGGACGAGGTCCGGGACGCGGCGGAGACCTGGGTCGATTACGGCGGTCTTGACGTGTTGTGGGGTTGGCAGGGGCTCTGACCAGGCACTACGTCGACAGACGGCACCCTCGACCGATCGAGGGTGCCGCCTGTTGGCTGTCTGCAGGGTCAGCTGCCCTGCGGGTCGCGGCTGATCGTCAGTTGGCTCGGCCGGTGTCGGTCGCGGGCAGCAGGTCTGGTGGGGGAGATGCCGGCGAAGGTGTCGCTGACGGTTCGAGCTCGGCGGCGCGACGGCCGTCCGGCCACTGCCCAGGAGCGCGAAGATCAGGACGACAAGGCCGGCGGTGGCGACGATCTCGGCCAGCCACCTCTCCAGGACAAGATCTGGGTCCGCGGCCCCGGCGACGAACCCTGGGAGGTGTACGTGGTCAAGGGCGACTCCGACCGGTTCGGCAAGTCCGCCGGGACCCGGCCGGGAAGCGACGACAGCTGTGCCTGCGGCGACATCGGAGCGCGTGAGGGGCAACCCGCCACCGTGGGATCCGGAGACGCCGGGGGTTGCTGCTCCTGAAAAGGAGACCTGGGAGCGCACCTCGTGGGTGACCTGGAGCGAGCGCGTACGACGTTCCGGTTGACGGTCGACGACCTCGACGAAACGCCGACCGCCGGCTGGCCTGGGTGGGCCGGCCGGCGGTCGGTGTGTGGGGTGGGTCAGATGCCGTAGATGAATTGGTGGTCGACGGCGCCGGCGCTGTTGGTGTTGCGGAGGTAGACGGTGTTGTTGCCGGGTCGGCGTACGCCGGGGGTGTCGGTGCCGTCGTTGTTCCAGTCGCCGGTGATGGGGATGTCGCCGGAGGCGCCGTGGCCGTAGACGAATTGGTGGTGGAGGGTGGTGGTGGTGTTGGTGAGGTACCAGGTGGAGTTGTTGGGGCGGAAGACGCCGACGGTGTCGGTGCCGTCGTTGTTCCAGTCGCCGGCTACGGGGATGTCGCCGGAGGCGCCGTGGCCGAACTTGAATTCGTGGTGGAGGGTGGTGGTGGTGTTGGTGAGGTACCAGGTGGAGTTGCTGGGGCGGAAGACGCCGACGGTGTCGGTGCCGTCGTTGTTCCAGTCGCCGGCTACGGGGATGTCGCCGGAGGCGCCGT